>JBDLIK010000884.1:0-1766 GCA_039714895.1 Myxococcota bacterium
CCCCGAGCTCGCGCCCGGGAGCCAGGGCCCACAGCAGGACCGGGGTACCGAGCCCGAGCGCCGGGTGAACGAGCCCCAGGCAAGCGCCAATCAGCGTGCAGGCAAGAGCTGCCAGCAGCGCAAGTCCGGCCTCGGGCTGCAGCTCGGTCCCGGCGGTGGCGGGGAGGTAGCGCGCCAGGGTCTCGAGGGCGACGAAGAGCACGCCCGCCAGTGCCCCGCCAAGCGCCGCGCGCAACCGCCGGTCCCACCCAACGACCGCCGCGCACCCCAGTCTGCTCGCCGCCGGCCACTTCACATCAAGCGCTCCCCTCGGCGGTTCGTCCGGCGCCGGTGCGGGCTTGAGCGGATGGACCCACGCCCCAGACCTCCTGAGGCTCCGGTCAGCTGGAGACGGGGCGCCCGTCCCGCCGATTCGCTACCACGCCGCGCAGATCGTTCCGCCACCCCGCCCGCTGGGAGAGCCGGTGCAAGAACCGCTCACGATCGCCGCTGGCTTCCAGGTGCCCGGACGCCCGGTGGAGGGGGTCCGCTACGGCAGCGGCCACATCCACCAGACCTGGGTGGTGCGCCACGAAACGGGCGACCCGTTCCCGCGCAGCGTGCTCCAGCGGCTCAACACCGAGGTCTTCCGCGATCCGGGGGCGGTCATGACGAACCTGCTGCGGGTGACCCAGCACCTGCGCGAGCGGCTGGTCGCGGCGGGAGCCTCGGATCTCGAGCGTCGGGTGCTCACCCCCCTGCCCCACCGGGACGGCGGCTACCTCCACCAGGACCGGGGGGGCGGGCTCTGGCGCTGCTTCCGGTTCGTGGAGGGCACCAGCAGCTACGACACGCCCCGTGGCGCCCGCCACGCCACCGAGGCCGCTCGCGCCTTCGGGCGCTTCGTGGCGGCACTCTCCGACCTCCCGCCCGGGGAGCTGGTCGAGACGATCCCGCACTTCCACGATCTCGAGAAGCGCAGCCGGGATCTGCTCCAGGCCGCCGACGCCGACGTCTGCGATCGCGCGGAGCGCGTGCGCCGCGAGCTCGATCGGGCGATGGAGGGCCATGCCCTGCTCACCCGGACGCTCGAGAAGGAGGGCGCCACAGCGCTGCCGCGTCGGTGCGTGCACAACGACTGCAAGATCAACAACGTCCTGATGGACGACCGCAGCGGCGAGGGCCTGTGCGTGATCGACCTCGACACGGTGATGGGCGGCAGCGTGCTCTGCGACTTCGGCGACCTGGTGCGCACCGCCGCCTGTCCAGCGCCCGAAGACGAGGTGGACCTGGAACGGATGCACGTGGACGAGGAGCTGCTGGCGGCGCTGGTGGACGGCTATCGCCGTGGCACCGGCGATCTGCTCGAGGAGGTGGAGCGGGCACTGCTGCCCCTGGCGGGCCCCCTGCTCACCCTGGAGATCGCCATCCGCTTCCTCACGGACCACGTGAGCGGCGACGTCTATTTCCGCGTGCACCGCCCCGGACACAACCTCGACCGCGCCCGCGCCCAGCTGCACCTCTTCGACCTGCTGATGAAGCGCGTCGATCAGACCCGAACGCTGCTCACACGGGACTCACCGTAGAGCCATCGGGTCGCGCTCTCCCTCCAGCCGGACTCGCGGAAAGCAGGCGGGCTGGTGGAAGTCCGGCTCGGGCCCGGGCAGGGGGTGATGGGCGAGGAAGTGTCCGCCGGCGATCACGAAGGCATTGGCCGCCTGGATCCCGGCGGGCAGCATCGACCCGGGAAGCACGAGCGTCGAGCGCCAGCGGTCCGATTCGCTCTC
>JBDLIK010000885.1:0-1755 GCA_039714895.1 Myxococcota bacterium
GGGGGAGGGCCGTGAAGGCGTCGTCGTCCCGATGGCCGAGGGTGCCCAACCACTCCAGTATCTGCCCGTAGATCCGGTTCTCCGGGCGCGTTCGGCCGCAGGGCTCACACTGCACCTCGGCAGGGTGCTGTACGACGACGGGGTGCTCACGCGCATGAGCCCATCGCTGGCAGGCCTCATGCCGGAGGCGGCAGTATTCATGAACGGCCGCGACGCGAAGTCGGCGGGTGTCGCGGCCGGTGAGCGGGTGGAGGTCACGACCGAGCTGGGATACGCGGAGCTGGAGGTCGTGATCGACGACTCTCTGGCCAGGCGCACCGTCTACGTGCCGTTCAATCTCCCCGAGACCTCCGTCCTGGGGGCGGACGCCAACATCACCGTGCTCCCGATCGATGGAGGGCCACGCTGATGCTGACCGGTGGAGCGCTGCTTCTCGAGGCCGCCATCAAGGTGGTTGCGGCCTTCTCGCTGCTACTCACCGTTGTCCTGGTGTTGGTGTGGATGGAACGCAAAGTCGTGGCCGACATGCAGAACCGCGTCGGTCCCAGTCGGGCGGGGCCTTTCGGGATCCTGCAGACCGTCGCCGACGGCGTGAAGCTGCTCTTCAAGGAGTCGCTGACGCCACGTAAGGCAGAGTTCATCCCATACATCGTGGCTCCGGCCGCTGCGCTCGTTCCGGCGTTGCTGATCTTTCTGGTCATTCCGATCGGACGCCCGTTCACACTGACGGTGGGCGGCAGGGAGGTGGTCATCAGCCTCCAGGGCACCGACCTCAATGTAGGGATTCTCTACATCCTGGCGCTGTCGTCCCTCGCGGTGTATGCCGTGGTCCTCGCCGGGTGGTCGTCGGGATCCAAGTACCCGCTTCTCGGTGCCGTGCGCGCCTCCGCGCAGATGATTTCTTACGAAGCAGCCATGGGCCTGGCGCTCGTCCCGGTGCTGCTGTTCGCCCGGACGACATCGCTCGCCGGCCTCGTCGCGGGCCAGGAGGGCACGTACGGCGGATTGTTGCCGGCTTGGAACATCGTGCTCGTGCCATCGTTCATCATCTTCTTCATCGCGGGCGTCGCCGAGACGAATCGGGCGCCGTTCGATCTCGTGGAGGCAGAGCAGGAGATCGTCGGGGGCTTCCACACCGAGTACAGCGGCTTCCGCTTTGCCCTGTTCTTCCTGGCCGAGTACATCAACATCTTCAACATCTCGGCGATCACCGTCGTGGTGTTCCTCGGAGGCTGGAATGGCCCGGACTTCGGCACGCCGTCCGCTGTCGCCTGGTTGTTCCCCATCGGATGGTTCCTGCTCAAGACATTCGCGCTGATTTTCGTCTTCATCTGGATTCGAGCCACGCTCCCCCGAATGCGCTACGACCAGCTGATGTCGTTCGGGTGGAAGCGCCTCATCCCGCTCACTCTGGTGTGGCTGGCCATGTCGACCGTCGCAATCGGCGTACGCCGATTCGGCCTTCCGGAGTTTTGAGGTGACGGCATGAGTTGGTTCGGTGATTTGCTCGGTCCGTTCCGCGGTTTCGCAGTGACGTTCCGGCAGATGTTCAAGCCTCGTGTCACCATCCGATATCCGCAGGAGAAACGCCCCAAGCCGCAGCGTTTCCACGGACGGCATGTGCTCAATCGATATCCGGACGGGATGGAGAAATGCATCGGCTGCGAGCTGTGTGCGGGAGTATGCCCGGCGCGATGCATCTACGTGCGAGGCAAGGACAATCCTGTCGAGGACCCGGTTAGCCCCGGGGAGCGG
>JBDLIK010000886.1:0-1753 GCA_039714895.1 Myxococcota bacterium
TCACCCTCGGGGTGCTGCTGGGCGTGGCGGCTGCCCAGGACGCCAGCCCCGAGACGCCCGAACCTCCGGGCTTCGCCCCGCGGCTCGAGCTCGTGGTGGTCGCCGGCTCGATCAACCCGGCGTCCGCCGATCACATCATCCAGGGGATAGAGCGCGCAGAGCGCGAGGGAGCGGCCGCGGTGCTCCTCGAGCTCGATACCCCGGGCGGGCTGGTCAGCTCCACCAAGGACATCATCCAGGCGATGCTGAACGCCCGGGTGCCGGTGATCGTCTACGTCGCGCCCAGCGGCGCCTGGGCGGGATCCGCGGGAACCTTCATCACCATCGCGGGCCACGTGGCGGCGATGGCCCCCGGCACCACCATCGGGGCCGCCTCGCCCATCGGGATCGGGCCGCCGGGAGGATCCAAGGACGACGAGAGCCAGGACGTTGCCATGGAGAAGGCGGAGAACATGATGGCCGCCTTCATCGAGTCCATCGCCAAGCAGCGCGAGCGGAACGTGGAGTGGGCGGTGAAGGCCGTGCGCGAGGCCGTGGCGGTCGCCGACGCCGAGGCCCTCGAGCTCGGTGTGATCGACCTGGTGGCAGCCGATCGCGAGGCGCTGCTCGCGGCGATCGACGGCCGGAGCGTCCGGGTGGCGGGAGAGGAGCGGGTGCTGCAGCTCAGCGGCGCCCGGGTTCACGAGACTCCCATGTCCTGGGCGAACCGCTTCCTGGACGTGCTGGCCACGCCGGACGTCGCGATTCTGCTCATCCTGGCGGGCATCTTCGGGCTCTACACGGAGTTCTCGAACCCGGGGCTGATCTTCCCGGGCGTGGCGGGAGCCATCTCGCTGATCCTGGGGCTCATCGCCCTCCAGATCCTGCCCTTCAGCTGGTACGGCCTGCTGCTCTTCGCGATGGGGATCGGGCTCTTCGTGGCCGAGCTCTTCGTGACCTCCTACGGTCTGCTGTTCGCGGCGGGGGTGGGCTGCCTGCTGCTGGGCGGATCGATGCTCTTCGACGTTCCCGAGGTGGGCAACCTGAGCGTTTCCTTCTGGTCCGTGCTGGTGCCGGCGGTGGCATCGCTCTCGGTCTTTGCCCTGCTGGTGGTGGTGGCCGTCGGCCGGACCTTCCGCAGGCCCCAGGTGGCCGGCTCCTACGAGCTGCTGGGCATGGTGGGAACCGCCAGCACCCCCCTCGAGCCCGAGGGCACGGTCTTCGTGCGAGGGGAGTACTGGAACGCCCGGGCCGATGCCCCCATCGAGGTGGGCGAGCGGGTCGAGGTCACCGAGGTGGACGGGCTCTTGATCCGTGTCCGACGCGCGCTACCCCCTGGTTGAATCACCCGGAAGGGAGGGACCATGTTCTCGATACCGCTGATCTTCGTCGGGGGGCTCCTTGCGGTCTTTCTCCTCGGCGTTCGTGTGCTCGCCGAGTACGAGCGCGGTGTGCTCTTCCGCCTCGGCCGCTACGCCGGGATCAAAGAAGCGGGGCTGCGCTGGATCATCCCCGGCATCGACCGCATGGTGCGGGTGAGCCTGCGCGAGATCGTGATGGACGTTCCCGCCCAGGAGGTGATCACCCGGGACAACGTTTCGGTGAAGGTGAACGCGGTCCTCTACTTCCGGGTGCTCCACCCGGAGAAGGCCGTGATCCAGGTCGAGAACTATCTCTACGGGACCTCGCAGCTCTCCCAGACCACCCTGCGCAGCGTCTGTGGCCAGGCCGAGCTCGACGAGCTGCTCGCCGAGCGCGACGCCATCAACCGGCA
>JBDLIK010000887.1:0-1752 GCA_039714895.1 Myxococcota bacterium
CCCTCGCCCACCAGCTCGTGAAGCGCGCCCAGGGTCTCCTCCACCGGGACCTCGGGGTCCGGAAAGTGGAGCTGATAGTGGTCGATGCGGTCGGTGCCCAGGCGACGCAGACTGCGCTCGGCAGCCGTCTTCACCCATTCGCTGCTGCCTCGGGACACCCCCTCGTCCGAGCTGCCCGGAGCCCCGAACTTCGTGGCGATCACCACCTCGTCCCGGTGGCCGCGCAGGGCCTTGCCCAGGTACTCCTCGGAGAGACCCCCTCCGTAGACGTCCGCACTGTCGAAGTAGTCGATGCCAGCATCGAGCGCCGCGCGAACGACGGCCGCGCTGGCCTCGGCGTCGAGGCGCCGCCCGAAATTGTTGCAGCCGAGCCCCACCACCGAGACCGAGAGCGCTCCGATGCGTCGATGCTCCACGAACGATTCCTCCAAACCCCCGCCCGAGAGTACCGCGGCCCGTTCACGCAGGGCTCTTCGGAGAGCCGCCGCACACCCTGCAGTCCCTGGGCCGGGTGGAGTCCCGGCGCGAGGGAGCCGAGGGGTCCACCCGGCCCACGGCACAGCTCCCGCAGACGGCTCCCGTCACCTCGGACGCAAGGACTCCAGATCCTCCGGGCTGTCCACGTCGAAGGCCGCCTGGGGAGCGTCGACGAGCACACAGTCCTGGGGCTGGGCGAGGAGCAGGCCCTTCGCGCCCCGATCTCCGCTGAGCGCTCCGAGCGCTTCGAAGTGGCGACGCGCGAACAGGGCGGGGGGCCCGGGACCTCCTGGGTACTGGCAGGCGGCCATCCCGAGTCCGCTGTCCTCCCAGGTGGCGAGGAGCGCGTCGATCAGGGAGGCGTCCACCCGGATTTGATCGGCCAGCAGCACCAGGACGCCGTCCACGTCGTCGTCGAGCGAATCGATCCCGGCCCGAAGCGAGCTTGCAATCCCCTCCTGCCAGTCAGGATTCGAGACGATCCGCAGCGGAAGCCCTGCGAGCGTCTCGCGGACGTCGCGGGCGTCGGCGCCCACCACCACTACGAGCTCTGCACAGCGCGAGTCGAGGGCGGCTCGCGCGGCGCGGCGCACCAGGCTGCTTCCCTCGAAGCGCAGCAGCTGCTTGAGGCGCCCCATGCGCCGCGAGCCCCCGGCCGCCAGCAGGAGTGCCGCGACGCGGCTCACGCGACGGGGTCGTGGATGGGTCCCTTGCGCTCGCGCAGTGGACCCCCGCGGCGCCCGGCGAGCACGGCCTGGATCTCGGCCAGGATCGAGAGCGCGATCTCCTCGACTCCCTCGCTCCCCAGGTCGAGGCCAGCGGGGGCGTGCAGGCGCGCCAGCACATCGTCGGTGGGCAGGGCGCTCTGGTCTCGGAGGTCGTGCACGAGGTCCAGCGTGCGTTGGCGCGGCCCGAGCACCCCGACGTAACGCGCGGGTGTGGCGATGAGCCAGCGCAGCAGCTCCCGATCGTGGAGGTAGTGGTGGGTCATCACCAGCACGACGCTGTCCGAGTCCACCTCCACCCGGTCTGCCACCGCTTCGGGAGCGGCGAGCAGTACGGCTCGCGCCCCGGGGAAGTGCTCGGCACGCGCATACGCGGGGCGCCCGTCCACCACCGTCACATCCCAGCCGAGCTCGTTGGCCAGCCGCACCACCGGAACGGCGTCGGGACCCGCCCCGAGCACCAGCAGGGAGACCGGAGGTCGGATCGCCTCCACGAGCACGCGGGCCCCCTCGTGGACCAGGGCACGGGTGCGACCCTCGCGCAGCACCT
>JBDLIK010000888.1:0-1752 GCA_039714895.1 Myxococcota bacterium
CCCACGGAGACCTTCATCCGCGATCAGGTGAACCACCTGCCCTTCGAGGTGGGGCTCATCCACCGCGAGAGCCCCGAACGGTGCGAGCTGCCTCCGCCGCTCACCCTGCTCCCCCCGGTGCGACGTTCCGAGAGCCTCGTGGACCGCTACCTCGAGCTCTTCGCGGATCTGAAGCCCGAGCTGGTGCTCGCGCAGTACGGAACGACGGCGGCTGAGGTGCTGCCCGCATGCCGGGCGTTGCAGCTGCCTCTCGTGGTCCACTTTCACGGTCACGACATCAGCCGACAGGACCTGCTTCAGCGCTACGAGAAGGAGTACCAGGAAGTCTTCGAGTATGCGGCGGGCATCATCTGCGTCTCGCAGGCCATGCGCTCGAAGCTGCTGGAGCTGGGGGCAAGTGCCGCGAAGCTGCATCTCATTCCCTACGGTGTCGATGCGGATCGTTTCGCGCCCGAGGAGAAGGCTCGGGTGCCGGGCCGTCTCCTGTATTGCGGGCGGTTCGTTCAGAAGAAGGCACCTCACCTCATCGTCACGGCCTTTCGGCAGATCAGCAAGAGGTTCCCGGAGAGCCGACTGCATATGATCGGCGCCGGCCCGCTCTACGAGGTGTGTCAGGACCTGGTCCATGCCTTCGGGCTCGGGGATCGCGTTCGGTTCCTGGGTCTGCTGGACAGCGCGCGCATCGGCGATGAGATGCGAAGGGCAAGTGTCTTCGTCAATCACTCCGTCACCGCCCACGATGGCAACAGCGAGGGGACACCGGTGACCCTGCTCGAGGCGAGCGTCGCGGGACTGCCCGTCGTGGCCACCTGGCACGCCGGAATTCCCGATGCCGTCGGGCACGAAGAGACGGGACTCCTGGTGGAAGAGCGGGACGTGGAGGGGATCGCAGCGAGCGTGTGCCGGATCCTCGAGGACCCCGAGCTCGGAGCGGAGCTCGGCCGTCGCGGAAGGGCGAGAATGCAGGAGTCATTCGAGGTGAAGCAGCAGGTCGAGAAGCTTGGGGAGGTGATTCGAGCTGCAGCCCGCGGTCAATGAGATCTCCCTTCAGGGGCCGAGCCGAGCGAGCTGCTCGTCGGCCTCCCGGAGTAGCGCGCGGCTCGTCTCCGGCCACCCAGGCGCCAGGCGAAGGAAGCAGCGGAACGCCATCTTCACCAGGGAGGCGGCGCGATACCACGACAGCCATCCGGAGCGGTCGGGCGAGGGGCCGAGGGCTTCCAGGAAGGCGTTCGCGCAGTCCCCCAGCAGGGCCTCGAGCCTCGGCCGACGCAATGCCAGCGCGTCCAGGTAGGCCAGGAAGTTGCCCGCATCCGCGCTCGCCCCCGACCGACACAGGGTATCCAGATCCAGCACACCGAGCTTGCCGTCGCAGGGCAGGAGCTGGTGGAGGCGGAAGGCACCGTGGGTCGGAACCAGGGGCTCGGCGGGGAGCTGGTCCGCAGCTCGTTCGAGGCCCCGGAGCGACCGCTCGAGCCCCGCTGCCAGTCGCGGAGCCACCTGGGGAAACCTCGTCGTGGAGCGTCGAAAGCCAGCGACCAGGTCGCGCGGCGCGACCCTGGGAAGCCCGTCGGCGGGCGTCTGCTGGAGGAACCGGAGTCCCTCCGCGGCCCGCGCGATGTATCCCAGCAGCCCGGCTTTGACCTCCTCCTGCTTTCGGGCCGGTCTCAGCCAGCGGCTGAGCTTCTTCCCCTTCCCGATCGCCGAGGTCACCAGCATGCGCTCCGGCCGGAGATAGGCGACGGGCGCTGCGAT
>JBDLIK010000889.1:0-1747 GCA_039714895.1 Myxococcota bacterium
GGACCCCGACCCGAGGTCCTCGGTGCGCAGGTTCCGGCGCCACCTGCAGCGGGCACGGTAGACTCACCTCCCACCCGGGAGGCGCGCATGGCCGGACCCCTCGACGGCACCCGCATCGTGGAAACCTGCAGCATGATCACCGGCCCCCTGGCCACCATGATCCTGGCCGATCAAGGCGCGGAGGTGATCAAGGTCGAGCCGCCGGGCCTTGGCGACGTCATGCGCCACCTCACCACGTCCCGGGAGGGCATCTCGGCACTGTTCGCCAATTGCAATCGCAGCAAGAGGTCCGTCGCCATCGACATCCGCACTGGGCGGGGTCGGGAGCTCCTGGAGACCCTGGTGGCCGGGGCCCAGGTCTTCGTCCAGAACTATCGTCCGGGTGTGGTCGAACGTCTCGGCCTCGACGAGCCGAGCCTGCGCCGCCTGCGCCCGGATCTGGTCTACGTCTCCATCAGTGCCTTCGGGCCCAAGGGGCCCTGGGCGCATCGGCCCGCCTACGACCACGTGATCCAGGCGACCGCCGGCTGGGCCGCCGTGCAGGGAGATCCGGAAAGCGGGCGCCCGGGCTTCGTGAAGAGCGCCATCATGGACAAGGTCACCGCCTACACCGCCGCCCAGGCGATCACCGCGGCCCTGCTGGCCAGGGAACGCAGCGGTGTCGGTCAGCATCTGCAGCTCTCGATGCTCGATGCGGGGATCGCGTTCCTGTGGCCCGACGGCATGGCCAACCACACCTATCTGGAGCCGGATACGGTGCTCCAGGCCGCGGTGTCGGACTACTACCGCATGGTCGAGACCTCCGACGGCTTTCTGGCGGTGGCCGCCGCGACCGACGCACAGTTCCACGGGCTCTTCCGCGCCTTCGACCGCCCGGAACTCGGCGAGGATCCGCGCTTTGCCAGCTACGCGGGCCGCGCCCAGCACTTCCACGAGCTGATGGCGGCCATCGGGCTCTCCCACCCCGAGTTCACGAGCGTCGAGCTCCTCGCGCGCCTCGAGGCCGAGGACGTGCCTTGCGCACCGGTGCTCGCTCTCGGGGAGATCCCCGAGCAGCCCCAGGTCCAGGAGAACGGAATCCTGGAGGTTCGCGAGCACCCGCGGGCCGGGCGCATGCGCCAGCCGCGGCCCCCGGTCCGCTTCGCTGCCACGCCCATCGGGTCCCGGGGGTTCGCGCCCGCCCTCGGTGGGGACACGGAGGCGGTCCTGGCGGGGCTGGGGCTCGACGTTGGCGAGATCGCGCGGCTTCGCGAAGCCGGAGTGGTGGCGTGAGTCCCAGGACGGTGCTCACCCTGGTGCGCCACGGGCAGACCGCCGCCAACGTCGAGCGGGTCTGGCACGGCTCCATCGATACGCCGCTCTCCGAGGTGGGCCGCGCCCAGGCGCGGCGGGTGGGAGACTACGTGGCGGCGACGCACGCAGACGCCGTGGCCCTCTACGCGAGCCCGCTCTCCCGGGCGCACGAGACCGCCGAGGCCATCGGAGGGTTCCTCTCGCTGCCGGTGTGCGTCGAGCCCGCTCTGGCGGAGTTCGGCCTCGGGGAGTGGGAGGGCCGCAGCTACTCGGCGCTTCACGGCGAGGAGCGCATGTGGCACCACATGCAGCAGGATCCGGACTTCACGCCGCCGGGTGGCGAGTCGCCCCGGGATGTCGCGACCCGGGTGATGGGAGCGTTGCACCGGATCGCCGCCCTCCACCCGGGCTCGCGGGTGGTGGTCGTCTCCCACGGCGGCGCGCTGACCCTCGG
>JBDLIK010000890.1:0-1742 GCA_039714895.1 Myxococcota bacterium
CACCTTCTCGCACCAGGCGGCGAGCTGCGTGTTGAGATCGGCGCTGTCCTGGAACGTGCGTCCGGGGTAGAAGTTGCGCTCGAGGTACGCGAAGGGGCGCTCGACCCGCGCCGAGCGGTTCGCGTGGCCCACGGCGTGGGCGGCGAAGTGGAAGCCGAAGCGCTCACCGAAGGCTTCCATCTCGGGAGCGATCCGGGCGTTCGGGCCCGTCCCGGCGGCCACCACCACGCTCGTGTTGTCGACCATGCAACGGCGCGCCGCTCCGCCGAAGCGACGGAGGGCGTTCGTCAGGAACGCCTTGGCGTAGAAGCGGTTGAAGGTGGGATAGACCTGAGCGTACATCTGACGCGAGTAGCAGAGCACCACCGAGGCGCACTGCATGCGGCGTCTTCGTCCGCCGATCACGATGTCGTGGGGGGAGGTGTCGTGCTGCATCTCTTCGCCGGGAGCGAAGTGGTACTGGCCAGCCCGCACTTTGGGCCGCCCCGTCAGCGCGTGCCGCCGGCAGAAGGCGGTCAGCGTCGAGTAGCCTACGAGCACGCCTTCGCCCTCGAGCTCTTCGTGCACGCGCACGAGGTTGCCCTGACAGCCCTTCACCAGGGCTTCGATCCGTTCGCGATGCGGGTCGAGCTGCTCCAGGCGCAGGATCTCCGGCACCGAGGCACTCCCTTCTCGCCGCACCCGCCGCACGCTGTTACGCGACACGCCCACGGCGCGCGCGACCTCTCGTACCCCGTGTCCATCGAGCAACAGCCGCAAGATGGCCTGTCGCCTCGGCTCATCGAGCATCGCCGGCTCCTCGTGCTCGTCCTTCCAGCTGCTCTCCCAGGGTCTCGAAGGCCAGCCGGGTCTCCCGCCAGGCACGGAGGAAGGTGGCCTTGGCCTCGGCGCTGGGAGTGAGCCCGCGGAGCAACCGACGTCGTACCCGGCGGCAGATCGCCCCCGCAACATCGATGTCCTTGAGCGTGGCCTCCACGGCCGTGGGCGTCGTGGGATCGGGGGGCTCCGTGTCGCGTTGCTCCTGCTCGGCCCGCAGATACAGCAGGGGGTGGGAGACAATCCGTGCCCGCTGCTCGGCATCGCCCCCGCGCCACGCCACATAGAGCCGCTCGATGGCGCGCACCGAGAGCTCTGCCCCGGCGATCCCGGAGACCAGCTCACAGCACTGGGCCTCGTTGGCGCGCGCCAACGGCAGCAGGGAGCGAAGCGCGGCGCGCGACGGAATGGCCCCGCACCGGACCTGTTGCTGCACCGATGCGGGAAGGGCCTCGACCAGCCCCAGCCGTCGCGACACCCAACTGAGGCTGCGACCGAAGCGCTGGGCCAGCGCCGCGAGCGCAAGCCCGGTCTCCTGCTGGACCTGCTGCAGCAGCCAGCCCTCTTCCAGCGCACAGCGGCGCCCCTGGGTCTCGAGCTGGAGGGCGAAGACCAGCGCCGCGCAAGCACGCATCGGCAGCACGATCGCCGGCGTGGTGTCGCGGCCGAGCTGCTCGAGCGCGGCGACCCGGGCGTAGCCGTCGATCAGCACGAAGCGATCCGGGGCCTTCGCCGGGACGACCAGGACGGCGGCGAGGGAGTCGTCCGGATCCCCTTGAGAGAGGGACGCCAGCCAGCGGGCCAAAGGCCTCGGATCTCGGATCCGCAGTCCCGCGTACGGGCGGTCCAGCTGATGGAGCTCGATCTCCATGGTGTCTCCGACGGGCGCCCCCCTCCGTCCTTCCGTGGCCGCGACCTTACGGGGC
>JBDLIK010000891.1:0-1734 GCA_039714895.1 Myxococcota bacterium
GGAAGTACCTGGTCCTGCAGCTCCTTCCGGGGGAGCACAGCCATCAGTTCCGTGTGCGCCAGCCCGGCCGGCACTTGCCGGGGCCCGAGGTCGTGCGGGTCGGCCTCGAGTGCCTCGATGCTCTGGTCCACGCCCACAACCTGGGCGTGCATCATCACGATCTGAAGCCGAGCAACATCCTGCTGACTCGGGCGGGGAGCACCAAGATCTGTGACTTCGGGCTCGCTCGGCTCATCGGCCGGCAGATGGCCAGCCGGAACAGTGCCGGCTTCGTCGCCGGATCGCCGGCATTCCTGTCCCCGGAGCGGATTCGCGGTGAAGACGGCGATCACCGCAGCGATCTGTACGCCCTCGCGGCCACGATGTACGCGCTGGGCAACGGCCGCTGGCTCTTCGCGGGTCAGCAACCAGCCATCCTCCATGGACATCTGTACCGGGAGGTGCCGGACTCCCCGGTGCTGCCGCCATCGCTCCACGAGGTCCTCTCCATCGCGCTGGCCAAGGATCCAGATCAGCGCTTTCAGAGCGCCCGCGACATGGCCGAAGCCTTGCGAGTGGCCCGGGACACGGAGCCGACGATCAAGACCATGGTCTCCGTCAACACGCATGGGCGCAGCAACCCGGCGCCGTCCTCGACCACGCCCGACGATCCAGAGGATGGCCCGCTCGAGGTCATCGAGGCCATCGAGGTCATCGACGGTGAAGACACGACCAGCTTCGTGAGCCCGTCCGCGGTCCCCACCGGTGAAGTGGTCATCCCCGAGGAGATGGCCGTGATAGGCGAGCTGTCCTTCGTCTCTGCCCATGGAGGCAGCATGGTCGTGGCCGGCTTCATGCTCGACATCACCCCGGTGACCAACCGCGACTATGTCGCCTTCGTTCGCGAGTGTGGCGCGCTCCCGCCCCAAGAATGGGGTGGCATGCGACCCCCCGAGGAGATCCTCGATCTACCGGTGGTTGGCATCAACCACCGGGCTGCGACGGACTACGCCCACTGGCGAGGCAAGCGCTTGCCGACGTCTGCGGAGTGGGAAGCGGCGGCCCGACAGCCCGACGGACGGGCATTTCCATGGGGCGACGAGATGCGGGCCGAGCTATGCAACGTACGGGGCAGCGGCCCCAAGGGGCTGACGCCGGTCAGGCACTACGACGGCGGCCGCTCGGTGGATGGTTGCTACGATCTGGTCGGCAACGCGTGGGAGTGGACCGCCGAGGAGGTCGGTGACCAGGTACCCGAAGAGGGATACGCGTGGGTGTTCGGAGGCTCCTATAAACACCGCGGCGCCCAACGAGGGGCCATTGCACGCAACTCCATCTTGATGCTGAACGAATACCCCTATGTAGGTTTTCGTTGCGCCAAGGAAATTTGATGCAGTACCCAGTCGTCGACCCCGATGTGCTCGAGGAGCGCTACCTCGACCGTATCCACGGCGCCGGGATCTTCCGTCAGGGGCTGACCGTCTCGCCCGTCTGCACGACGTGCCACGGCGCGCACGGCGTCCTGCCGCCGACCGACGAGAACTCACTGATCCACAAGGACAAGGTCAACGACGGCTGCGCCAAGTGCCACACCAACAAGGAGCGGGTGCATGAGGGCATCGTCGCGCCCGAGCTGTGGAGCAGGGCCGGCGCGGTGCCGATCTGCGTCGACTGCCACCAGCCCCACCTCGTGCGCAAGGTCACCTACCAGACCAACATGAGCAACGCGGAGTGCCTGGAGTGTCACGGCAACTC
>JBDLIK010000892.1:0-1729 GCA_039714895.1 Myxococcota bacterium
CCACTACCGCAACATGGATCTGGGCCCCTGCTTCGAGCACCTCGACCGAGCCATCGAGCGGCTGGAGCAGGGACCGCTGCAACGCGAGCTCGTCCAGGCCCGGGTCGAGCGCCTGCGGGCTCAGCTCACGCCGGGCTGGAGCCCGTGGGACCAACTGGCGGACGTGGAGCCCCTCGAGCAGATCCTGGAGCGGCTGGGCGAGGACGAGCTGGCCCAGCGCGGCCAGGCCGCGGCCATCCTCTCCGACGCCTACTGGACGGCCGGGCAGTACGAGCAGGGTGAGGCCTGGGCGCGCGAGGCCATCCGCATCGGCCACGAGCTCGGCGACGACCTCCTCTGCAGTCAGGCCCTCGTCGCCTTGGGCATGGCCCAGGCCGAGCGCCTGCACCTCGGCGACTCCCTGGCCACGCTCCAGGAGGCACTGGAGCGGTCGCGACGGGGCGGGGACCTGTGGCTCGCCGGGCACCCCCTGCAGCGGCTGCCGCTGGTGCTCACCAGTCTCGGCCGGCTCTCCGAAGCGGAGCCCCACGCGGAGGAAGGCTGCCGTGCGACGCGCACCATCCAGGACTGGGCGGAGCACTCCCTCTCTCTCGCCACACGAGTGGTGATCGCGGTAGCGCGTGGGCGCTTCGAAGAGGCCGAGCGTGACTGCGAGGAAGTGGTCGCCATCGCGGGGCGATCCCACTACCCCTGGGGTGCCGCCATCGCCATCGCCGCGGTGTGCTCGGCCCAGGTGATGGTCGGGCGCTACCAGGAGGCGGAGCGGGGGCTCGACCGGCTGGCGATGCCCGGCGTGGTCTTCCAGGAGGCGGGGCCCGCCATCGAGTTCCTGGTGCGGGTCTACCGCGAGCTCGTGCGAGCCATGCAGGGCAGTCGCGCCGAGAGCGACCAGCCCCCCACCATCTCCTTGCTCGCGCAGCCCGACGCCCAGGCCGACCTCCAGACCCTTGGCCTTTTCTGCGCCGGGGTCGAGATCGCCGCACGGCGCAAGGACACGGACCTTGCGGCGCGCTGCTACGCACCGATCGCCGCCGCTTCGGAGCGCGGCGCGCTGCTCAGCAACAACTGGATCTTCCTGGTCCCGCGCGTCCTCGGCGTGGCTGCGCGGTTGAACGGCTGGTGGGAGCGTGGCGCGGCCCACTTCGAGCACGCTCTGCGCGCGGCATCGGAAGCGGGGGCCGAGCCCGAGTACGCACGTGCCTGCCTCGACTACGCGCAGCTGCTCCACCAGCGCAGGGGTCCGGGCGACCTCGAGGTGGCCATCGAGCTCGTGGAGCGGGCATCGCCCCGGTTCGAGGGGCTCGGGATGCATCCCTTCGCGGACGAGACCGCTCAGCTCGCAGCGAAGCTTGGGCTTCGTCCCGTGGCCGCCTCGGTGGAGGCCCGCATCGAACGATCCCACCCGCTCGCCCCGGCTTCGGCGCCGCGGGTACTGCTCGTCACGGACATGCAGGGGTTCACGAACCTGCTCGATCGTCTGGGCGACCAGGCGGTGGAGACGCTGCTCGACCACCACAATCAGATCCTGCGCGCCTGCCTGCACGACCACCGGGGCCGCGAGATCCAGCACACGGGCGATGGCTTCATTCTCTCGTTCGATGCAGCAGGCAACGCGCTTGGCTGTGCCATCGCCATGCAGAAGGATCTCGCTCGCTACAACGCCCGACATCCCGATAGGCCCATCCGCGTTCGGGAGGGGCTTCACGCCGGCAAGGCCCTTCCCGTGGAG
>JBDLIK010000893.1:0-1727 GCA_039714895.1 Myxococcota bacterium
AACATCCTGGTCATCTGGGGCGATGACCTCGGCGTGATGAACATCAGCGCCTACCATCGGGGCATGATGGGCGGTAATACCCCGAACATCGACCGCATCGCCAACGAAGGCGCGATCTTCACGGATGCCTACGCGCAGCAAAGCTGTACCTTCGGCGCTCGCCAGAAAGGACCCGGGCCTGCTCGGCAGAATCGACCCACCGGTTGTCCTGGTGGATGGCGCCTGTCCCCTTTCCATCGGTAGCCGGTTGAGTTGAGCGCGTGAGCCATGCTCTCCGCCGGGAGGGCTGCAGCATGGCTCGCAAGCGCCCATGTCGTATCTGTCGGCGGTGGTTCTATCCCCATCCCCGGGCGGGCGACCGCCAACACATCTGCTCGGAGCCGGACTGCCAGCGCGAGCGCCACCGACGGTCCTGTGCCGCCTGGCGGCGGCGCCATCCGGACTACGACCGGGAGGATCGGCTGCGCCGAGGGCTGCAGCGAGCCGAGGCCGCAGGCTCGACGGCGCTGCGGGCCGATCCCCTGCGGGGAATCGACTGGTCGGCGGCGCGAGACGCAGTGGGCCTGGAAGTGGCTGTCGTTATTGAAGAAACGGGCCAACTCCTCCACCACTGGGCACGAGACGCAGTGAGGGCACAAGCCTCGGTCTCGCAAGCACTTAGGTCACAAGTTCCCCCGTGAGCCGCGCGAGACGCCATCGCTTTGAGCCTGCCGGCCGGGTAGGTTTTCTCCCGCATGAGGCACCCATGGACCTGGAGTTCCACCAACTGGACCTGCGCTACGAGGGGCTACGCAGCCGCTCGGCGGCCCGGGAGCGCCGTGTGCTGGCCTCGCTGGCCACGGTCGGCCAGCAGGTCCCGATCGTCGTGGTGGCGGCCGAGGAGACCGACCGCTTCATCGTCATCGACGGCTACAAGCGCGCGCGGGCCCTGCGCCGCCTGGGCCAGGACACTGTCCGAGGCCTGGTCTGGCAGCTCGGGGAAGCCGAGGCCCTGGTCGTGGATCGGTTGATGCGGGCCGGGCCGGTCGAGACGGCCCTGGAGCAAGGCTGGCTGCTCCGGGAGCTTCATGGGCGCTTCGGTCTCTCGCTGGAGGAGCTCTCGCGGCGTTTCGACCGCAGCCTGAGCTGGGTCAGCGGGCGGCTCTCGCTGGTGGGGACGCTTCCCGAGGGCATCCAGCGCCAGGTTCGCCAGGGCGAGATCGCCGCGCATGCGGCGATGAAATACCTGGCGCCCCTGGCGCGCGGCAACCGGGAGGACGCGGTGCGCTTCGCCGCGGCGATCGCGGGCACGAAGCTGAGCACACGCCAGGTGGGACAGCTGTACGCAGGCTACCGCTCGGGATCGACCAAGACGCGGGCGCTGGTGTTGAGCGATCCCCTGGTGTTTCTTCGCGCGCGCGAAGAGGCTCGCCACGCTGATGAGGTCGGACCGGACGACCCGGCCCACGAGCTGCTGCGGGACCTCGACATGCTCGGATCCCTGGCCCGCCGTGCGCTGCGCCGGTTGTGCGAGGGCCAGGCCCTGGGGCTTGCCCCTTCGGAGTGGGACGAGGTCGAGCGGTGTTTCCACCAGGCCCACCGCGACCTCGAGCGCGTCGCACGGCAACTCGGCAAGGAGAGGGCCCATGCTGGATCAAGGGCAGCGGACGGCGATTCTCGAGCTGCACCGGCAAGGCCAGGGCAAGCGGACGATCGCCCGGGCGCTGGGGATCTCCCGGGCCGCCGTG
>JBDLIK010000894.1:0-1727 GCA_039714895.1 Myxococcota bacterium
CGAGGGTCTCCGCCGACGTGCATCGCTGGTACCCGATCCCCTGGGATCTGCCCCGCGCGTCGCTCCACGTGGATCGGGAGCAGGCGTTGCTCTGGCGTCGGGCACGGACGTTCGTCGAAGGCTGCTCGGAGCCCGGTGGGTTCATCTTCGCCGCCCCCCTCATCCCTCTGCTCTACTTCGTGAGCGAGCGACGCAACCCCACCCCCTACGACCTGTTGATCCCGGGGCGGGTGGACGGGCCAGCCATCGTCGAGCGTCTCGAGGCCAGCGGGACGCGTTGCGTGGTCCTCGACACCGAGACCTATCCCGAGTATCCCCCGTTCGCACAGCTCTTCCCCGAGGTGGACCGCTACCTCGGGCAGGCCTTCGAGCCGCAGCTGCGGATCCGTGGCGAGCGCGGAAGCTGGCTCGGGTTGGTGAGGCGGGAGGCGCCTCGCCCATGAGCTTCCCGCAAAGGGCACCTTTCCTTTCGTGGCGCTACGCCATCCTGGGGCTGGCGGTGGCCCTGGTGGGCGTCGCCCTGCGCGTCCACAACGCCTTCGACTTTCCGATCGACAAGGGCTTCGATGCGATGCCCAACTGGGACTACATCGCGCTCTTGATGGATGGCTGGCGGATCCCGGGGCCCGAGGAGGGCTGGGCCACCTACAACCCTCCCTTCTACTACTGGCTCGCCGCCGGGATGGGTCGGCTTCTGGGAGGGGGCTCGAAGGACGCCGTCGTGATCGCCGCGCGCCTGCTCTCCAGCGGGGTGGGCCTGGTGGCCGTGGGCTTCGCCGTCGCCCTGGTTCGGCGCAACGCGGCCGCCGAGCCCCGCCGCGTCTTCCTCGCCGGAGCGCTGCTGCTGCTGCTGCCGGTGCACGTCTACACCAGCGCCATGCTCACCGCGGAGATCCTGGTGGCGTCCCTCATCTCCCTGGTTTCGGTGGGGGTGGCCTGGGATCTTCTCGAAGGCGGTACTCCTCGGGCGCGACTCGTCCGTGCCGCCGTCCTCGGGGTCGGGGCGGGGCTCGCTTTCCTCACCAAGCTCTCCGGGGTGCTCGTGATCCTGGCCGCGTGTAGCGCCTGGGCCATCGAGGGTTGGAAGATGCGCCGTCCGGCTGAGGCGCTCGGGCGCATCGTGGTCTTCGGGGCCTGCGCCGCGGCAGCAGGGGGATGGTTCTACCTGCACAACCTCATCGAGCACGGCTACCTCTATCCCTACGGCCTCGGGGTTCACTCGGTGATGTTCAGCATGCCCCCGGGCTCTCGCAGCTTGATGGACTACCTCTGGGTTCCCTGGGCGACGCTGTCCACCCCGAATCCCCTGGCCCCTCAGCTGCTCCACTCGGTCTGGGGAGCCACGTACACCACGGTGTGGTTCGAGGCGCACCGCCACTTCCTTCCCGCCAGCGGACCCTCGGTGATCGCAGCCGGAACCCTTCTCGGCCTGCTGGGGCTGTTGCCCACCGCCGCTTTCCTCGTCGGACTCTGGCGCGGCGTCCGCCGGGTCGGGGTCGGGAGCCCGGGGGCCGACACGATCCTGGTCCCGCTGGTGGCCGTGACCCTCGCCGGCTACGTCGCCTTCACCTGGCGCAATCCGTGGTATGTCACCCTCAAGGCGAGCTTCCTCCTCGGGCTCATGGTGCCCTTCGCCTACTACACGAGCGAGGCGCTGTCGGAATGGACCCGGGGCCGCCTGCGGGCCGCGGTGTGGTGTCTGCTCGGGCTGCTCGGCCTGCTCTCGA
>JBDLIK010000895.1:0-1725 GCA_039714895.1 Myxococcota bacterium
CGGAACAACCGCTGGATCTCCGCTCCCCGGGACATGGCGCGGCTCTTCCGCGCCACCCTGGCCTCGGTGCAGCGCCGGCTCGAGCGCTCGCGGGGTGTCCCAGTCAGCGAGAGCGACGCCTTCGAGGCGATGTGCGAGCACGCCTGCGACACCTGGCGGCGCCGCCCCTTGCCGTCTACCTCTCGGGAGATCGAGTGGCGTGACGTCTAGCGCGTCCGTCGCAGCGCGGCGCTCTCGATCTGCTCGTGCTTCATGGCCTCGGCCATGCTGGAGCCCGCACCGGCGTGGAGGGCGCGCTTGGCCGCTGCCAGCACCTCGGGCCGGGCTTCGGCCATGGCGGTGGCCATCTCCCGCGCGCGATCCAGCAGCGCCTCCCCCGGAACCACCGCGTTCACGAGTCCGATGGCGGCCGCCTCCTCGGCGAGGATCACCCGAGCCGTCAGCACCAGCTCGAGGGCTCGGCCCATTCCGACGAGGCGCGGCAGCAGGTGGGTGCTGCCAAGACCGGGGAGAAGGCCGAGCTTCGTGAACGTGAGCCCGAGCTTCGCTCCCGCCGCCGCGAGGCGGATGTCGCAGGGCAGGATCATGGTGACGCCGACGCCGATGGCGGCGCCGTTGACGGCCGCGATGACGGGCTTCGGATATTCGAGGAGCTCGAGGGGAAGCCGGGTGAGGAAGTCCTCCTCGCCGAGACGGGGTCCCACCGAGGCGTGCTTGCCGCTCTGGTGCGCGCGGAGGTGTTCGAGGTCCACGCCGGCGCAGAAGCCGCGGCCCGCGCCGGTCAGGATCACCGCGCGCACTGCCGGGTCCTCGCGGATGCGAAGGAAGGCGTCCACCACTTCCTCGCCCATCTCCGTCGTGTAGGCGTTCCGTTTCTCGGGGCGGTTGAGGGTGAGCGTGGCGATGCCGTCCGCGATCTCCAGGAGGATGCTCTCGTACATGATTCAGTCCCGGTACGGCGCCCAGCGGGGCTTGCGCTTCTCGACGAAGGCCCGGCTGCCCTCCTCGAGGTCCGGATGGGCGGTGTGCTCCTTGATGAGCGCCCAGGTGCGATCCAGGCCCTGGTGGAGGCCTCCGTCGAGGCTCTCCCAGATGGCCTGCTTGCTCCGCGCCAGCGCGGTGGGCGAGTGCTCGGCGATGCGGCCGGCGAGCTCGTGGGCGCGGGGCAGCAGCTGGTCGGCGGGCAACACCTCGCCCACCAGGCCGAGCTCGCGGGCGCGGGCCGCGTCCATGCGCTCGGAGCCGCCGAGCAGCGCCATGCGCAGCACCGACTCGAGCGGCAGGCGCCGAGCCAGCCCCACCGGCTCGAGCCCGGCGATGAGCCCCACCTTCACGTGGGTGTCGAAGAAGCTGGCGCTCTCCGAGGCCAGGATCAGATCGCTGTCGGCGATGAAGTGGAGGCCTCCTCCGCAGCACATGCCGTTGACCGCCGTGATGACCGGCTTCCAGCAGCGGTTCTGGATGGCCGTGAGGAAGTGGTAGAAGGCGCGGCCCTCCTCCTTCTCGATGCGGGCCGCGGCCTCCCGCGCGCTTCCGTCCGCCACCGCAGCCACGTCCATGCCCGTGCAGAAGGCACGTTCGCCGGCGCCCGTGAGGATCACGCACACGACCTCGGGGTCGCTCTTGATCGCGGCCCAGGCCCGGCGAAGCTCGAGGGCCATGGCCACCGTAAAGGCGTTGTGACGCTCGGGACGATTCAGGGTCAGGGTGACCACCCGCTCGTCC
>JBDLIK010000896.1:0-1725 GCA_039714895.1 Myxococcota bacterium
GGCCCAGGCGGAGCATCAGCGCCGCGATCAAGAGACCGGCGCCGACCCCGGAGAGGAAGTCGCTCCCCGCGGCCGCGCCTGCGAGCCATAGGAGCGCGCCCGCTAGCCCGAAGCCGAGTTGGAGACGCAGCCACCAGCCGACCGTTCCGGTCATCTCATCTCGATCATCCACGGGCGACTGGGCCCCTCGGTGCCTACCGGACTTCTGAGACGGTAGATTCACCGGGGGACTGGCCAAGATAACGGCTCACCGGCGCCTGGTCCGCGCGAGAACCCCAGGATACCGTGGCCGCACAGGCCAGGCCCCAAACCAGGCCATAGAGGAGCACGGGCGCCCAGGTGAGCGGACCGACCGCCAACCCCAGCCAACCCGCGCCGAGATCGAGAGGCAGGGTCTTCAGAAGCAGATAAAGGGCGGAGAGGGTGCCGACCAGGGCGCCCCTGGCCGCGAACGTGGAACCCGGGATGAAGGGGTAGAGGACGCCGAGGCCGATGCCCCAGAAGACGGCTGGAAGGGGAGCCAGCCCGAGCAGGATGGCGCTCTCCCAGCCCATATGGAGGCCAAGCAGGTCCAGCAGGCCGATCTCGGCTGTCAGCCAGATGATCAGCCTGGCCGCCACGGCCCCCAGGATCCCGCCGAGGAACCCCAGACCCAGCCTGGCGCTCATGTCGAGCGGACCCTCCGCGTCGGGGCCGTAGGCTCCCTGCGCGAGGGCGACGGCGGTGAAGGCGAGGGCGGTCACCAGCAGCAGCATCCCCGCCGCGATCGAGTCCTTGCTCTCTCCGGCGACCAGCTGCAGGCCCCCGCCGAGCGCGGCCACGGCGATCAGAAGCGCGAGCCAGGAGGGGAACGCCTCTGTCCATGCCTGCTCGGCTGTCGTGGCGGCTGTCGTGGCAGCCGTCGGGTCGGCCGTAGGGTCGTGCATCCCTATCTCTCTTCCCCTCGGCGCTCGAGGAAGCGCCGGATGCCCTCCTGGCAGTCCGGCGTGAGCCGCGCGATGGCGTTCACCTCCGCCCCGGTGCGGATCGCCGCCTCGAAGCTCATGCCGTCGATCTGATACAGCAGCTCCTTGGAGAGCGCCAGAGCCGACGCGCTCCGCTCGGCGAGCCGGACCGCGAACTCCTCCGCGTGGGCGTGGAATTCCTCCGCGGGGAAGACCCGGCTCACGAGCCCGTACTCTCGCGCGGTCTCGGCATCGATTCGGTCTCCGAGGGCGACGAGCTCGAAGGCCCGCTTCTCGCCCACGGAGCGGCGCAGGATCGCCATGACCATCGCGGGCACGAAGCCGAGCCGGACCTCGGGATAGCCGAACTGCGAGTCGGAGGCAGCCACGACCAGATCGCATGCCGTCGCGAGCCCGCAGCCGCCGGCGAGTGCCCGGCCGTGGACGGCGGCCACCACCGGCTTCCGCAGCTTCCTCAGAAGAAGGAAGAGCTCGCCGAGCGACTCGGCGTCTGCGAGGCTCTCGAGCACGCCGGCCTCGATCAACTCCTGGATCTCGCGAAGGTCGGCCCCGGCGCAGAAATCGGGACCCTCTCCGGTGAGCAGAACGACGCGCACCCGATCGTCCGTGTCGGCGAGCGCGAGCGCGTCCTTGAGCTCGGCCACCAGCTCGGCGTTCAACGCGTTCCGCTGACCGGGGCGGTCGAGCGAGATGCCGTTCACCCCGGTGTCGTCGATGCGGGTGAGCAGATGCTCGTACGTCATTCGAGGCGCTCCGACCA
>JBDLIK010000897.1:0-1720 GCA_039714895.1 Myxococcota bacterium
TCGACGGCCAGCGGCCGACCCAGGGCGGCCGCAAACGCTCCGAGCCCGATCCCCCCGCTCCCGACCAGCGCCTCCCGATCGCGGACCGGAACGCAGGTCTCCCCCCGGCACAGCCCCTCGTCCCGCAGCCGCCAGCCGAGCGTGTCGCGGAGCCCGTCGGGGTCGAGGTAGACGCGTCCCTCGGAAACCCGGGCCGAGAGCACCACGGGATCGCTGCCATCGACGAGGGTGAAGTGGGTGGCCATCGGGGGGGACCTCCGCGGTGGGGTGCAGGCATCCTACCGCTGCCGGAGCCCCCCGGCAGCTTTCGCCTTGATTCTTCGCCCGAGACGTAGAGGATGGGTCGTGGACCCACGCGGGGCCGAGCTTCCGACACGCCGCGGGACGGGACGTCCATGGACCCGTCTTCTACCTGCACCTCGAGCCGGGTGGCGTCTTCTCGGCGGCGGGAATGTGGCACCCGCCTTCCGAGGCCCTCCAGCAGGTTCGCGAGGCGATCCTCGAGTCGCCCGATCGCTGGAAGCGGGCCACCCGTGGCAAGGGGCGCGCGCTCGACGACGGTGATCGTCTGAAGCGTGCACCGCGCGGCTTCGATCCGGACCATCCCCTGGTCGAGGACCTGAAGCGCAAGGGCTTCACCACCAGCCAGCGCTTCAGCCAGAAGCAGGCCTGTGCCCCGGACTTCCTCGAGCGCTTCGCTCGGAGCTGTCGCCAGGCGGGACCCCTGATGGAGTTCCTGACGAGTGCCGTCGGGCTCCCCTGGTAGGAAGCCGTCGCTTCGCGGGGGACGACGTCCCGCTCAGCCCTTGCCCAGATAGACCGAGTACTCGAAGCCGTCGGCCAGGTGGAGCGTGGTCGAAGCGAAGCCGTGCTCGCCGGATTGCATGTGCTCGACGTACGAACGCAGGCTTCTGCGAAAGGTGAAGATATTGTCCGCGAGCACCACGGCCCGGGGCCGTAGCCGAGGCCTCACGAGCTCGAGCACCGGGAGGTAGAGGTCCTTCCAGCCGTCGAGAAGCACGAGGTCGATGGGCTCCGGCAGCTCGCGGAGCGTCTCTAACGCATCCCCCAGCCGCACATCCACGATCTCGGAGAGTCCCGCCTCGGCCGCGTTCGCGACGGCCTGCTTCTGCTTGCTCGGCTCGATCTCGCTCCCCACCACCAGACCGCCGCCGTTGTCCCGCACGGCCGCAGCCAGGTAGAGCGTGGAGATCCCGAAGGAAGTGCCGAACTCCACCACCCGCCGCGCTCCGAAGGCCCGCGCCGTCAGATAGAGAAATTCCCCCTGCTCACGCGAGACGGGGATGTAGCACTCCCTCATCGACTCGGGCGTCATGATCTCGTCCCAGAAGCCGCGCCTCGCCAGGAATCCACCCACGATCCGGGGGGCGAGCTTCAGGAAGCGGAGGACATCCCCCCGGGCGGCCTGGTGCAGACGGTCGAGCACCCCCTGGAGCGGCTGTGAACGGAGTGAGCTGGCTTCCGACATTCGAGCCTCCTCGGCGCGATGGTAGACGAAGCAGTCCGACCCTCCTACGCTGCTGCCGCCCAGAACAGTGGATGGTCCGGCATGGAGCAGCGAGCCCAGCGAGTCGGAGGAAGCAGCGGCGACGTCGTGATCGATGTGCGCGGGCTGGTGAAGTGCTTCGGCTCGCTGCGCGCCGTGGACGGGATCTCCTTCCAGGTCCGGGGCAGTGAGACCTTCGGATTGCTGGGCCCC
>JBDLIK010000898.1:0-1720 GCA_039714895.1 Myxococcota bacterium
ACTCCTCGCTCACGTCGCAGCACAGAAGCCTCCCGTCATCGGGAAGACCCCGGGCGATGCAGACCGCCGAGTAGCCGGTGAAGGTGCCGACCTCCACCGCCCGCCGCACGCCGAGGGCGCGCGTGAGCAGCGTCATGAACGCCCCCTGTTCGGGCGCGATCTGCATGAGGGAGATGCCGCCGAGCCTGCGGGTTTCCTCGATCAGCTCGCGCAGCAGCTCGTCGGGAGGCGTGCCGTGGGAGACGAGATACTCGTGGACGGCCGGAGCCAGGTGGAAGGACTTGGGTGCGTCTGCCATGTGGCCTCCTCAAGTTCTGGGTTCAGCGGCTGCCCTGCTGCTTCATCTGGAGGCGCATGGCGATGGCCTTCTCCTCTTCGGCCTCGGGAACCATTCCCTTGCGCATGTAGATCATCGAGAGGCTCGTGTGGGAGAGGGGCTCGTCGGGCTCGAGCTCCACCAGCCGGCGCGCCGCCTCGATGGCGGCGTCCAGGTCGCCTTGGCGATCGAGCGCCATGGCCAGGCCATTCCAGGCGAGAGCCAGCGCCGGGTCGGCCTCCACCGCTTCGCGGTAGCCCGCGATCGCCTCGTCGAGGCGATCGTTCACGAAGTGATCGAAGGCCGCCTTGTAGAGTGCGCGTGCGTCCGCCATGGCGCGAGTATACTGCGCGGGCACCCCCTGAGCCGGAGGGCCGGGTCAACTGAGCGACCTCACCATCCGCACGCTCCGCGCCGGCGAGCACGAGCGGCTCCTCGACCTCCTCGACCTGTGGCCCCACCCGGATCCGTGGACCGGGCGCAGCTTCTTCCGCCGCTACATCGAAGAGGACCTCACCTTCGAGGACCGCAACTACGTGGTGGCGGAGGAGGGGGGAGAGCTCCTCTCCTGCGTCCAGATCTTCCCGCGTCCAGTGAGGATCCGGGGCCACGCGGTTCCCATGGGAGGCATCGGGAGCGTCTTCACCCACCCCGAGCATCGTGGCCGGGGCCATGCCAGCGGGCTGCTCGACTTCGCGACCCAGCGCATGCTCGAACGGGGCATCGAGGTCTCGCTGCTGTTCGGGGTGCGGCCCATGTATCCGGCGCTCGGCTGGAAGGTCTGGGACGCGCGGGGACACCTGCTGTCCCGAGAGGGCCCGCCGCGGGCGGCTCCAGCTGGCCTGCGGCTTGCGAGCTTCGACCCCCGCCGCGACCTCACCGACGTGCGCGCGCTCCACGAGAGCTACTCGGGCAGCCTCGACGGGACCGTCGTGCGCGACGACCCTCTGTGGGAGACGAGCCTGCGCGTGGCGGGAAACCCCGAGGAGGAGTTTCTCGTGGCGCGGCGCGATGGGCGCCTCGTCGCCTATGCGCGCGCCATGGTCTCCGAGTCGTTCCTGGCCATCTCGGAGGTGGGCCGGACACCAGAGGGGGCGGACGCGCTCGCAGCGCTGTTCGAGCGCATCCTGACGCCCCGAGAGGAGGACGCTCTGGCCCCTGCGGATCGCCCCTCCTCGCTACTGCGCTCCCTCGTCGCCTTCCGCCCGCCGCCCGACCCCGGGCTCGAGGGCGCGCTGCGCGCCCGGGGCATCGCGGCGCGCGTCGTCGACGACCCCACCGTCAAATGGCGCTGCCTCGATCCCTTGGCGCTTTCGCGTCGCCTCGGCCTTCCCCTCGAGGAGGGAGAGGACCCGGAGGCCTACCTGCGCCGGGTCCTGCCGCCCGACGCCTGTGTCTTCTGGC
>JBDLIK010000899.1:0-1718 GCA_039714895.1 Myxococcota bacterium
AGGAGGAAGATGCCGCGCATGCCCGGGTGCCAGGCCGAGAGCCCGCCGCCATCGGTGTTGAGGGGAAGGCTGCCGCCGCGCTTCAGGTGTCCCTCGGCGACGAAGGCTCCTCCCTCCCCCTTCTTGCAGAAGCCCATGTCCTCGAGGAGGACCAATGCCGTGATCGTGAAGCTGTCGTAGAACTGGATGGTGTCGATCTCGTCCGGCCGCACCCCCGCCTGGCCGAATGCCTCGGGGCCGCAGCGAGCCCCCGCGGAGGCGGTGAAGTCCGGCATCTCGCTGATCTGCCAGTGGGACTGGGCCCCAGCGGCGCCGAGCACATGGATCGGCGGCTGGGGCAGATCCCGGGCGCGCTCCGCGGCGGTGAGGACCAGGGCCCCTCCGCCGTCGGAGATCACGCAGCAATCGAGCTTGTGGAGGGGATCGGCGATCATGCGCGAGCCCAGGACGTCGTCCACGGTGATGGGCTCGCGGTAGAGGGCGTGCGGGTTCGATCCGGCGAAGTCTCGCACGCCCACGGCGATCTCCGCCAGCTGCTCCGAGGTCGTGCCGAACTCGTGCATGTGGCGCCGGGCGACCATCGCGTAGGCCCCGACCAGTGAGTTGCCATACGGTGCCTCGAACTGGTTCGGACCCGGGACGTTCCCCCGCCGGGCGAACCCGCTGGTGCCGAGGTTGCGACCCATCTTCGAGAGGTAGTCCGACCCGTAGCTGACGAGCACCGTGTCGCACAGCCCCTGTCGGATGGCGGCCGCCGCGTGCTGCACGTGGAACTCGAAGGAGGAGCCACCCACCATGGTGGAATCGATGTAGCGGTGCTCGATCCCCAGGTACTCGGCCATGCTCACGGGATCGTCACCCCCCACCCCCATGCCGGCGGAGAGGTAGCCGTCGATCTCCGTCTTGGGGATCGCGCAGTCCCGGAGCGCCCGTTGGGTGGCCAGGGCGTGGTGCTGCGCGGACGAGAGATGCGGCGTCTTCGGGCCGTCGGAGAGGCCGACCCCGACGATGACCGGGTCGCGGGCTGCCAGCTCTATCCCGAGAGCGCTTCGGCCACGGCGCTGCGAAGTTCGTCCGCAGCCGGCTCGGTGGCGGGAGCGAAGCGGGCCCGGAGGCGGCCGTCGCGTCCGATCAGGAACTTCGTGAAGTTCCATTGGATGTCGCCCGTGGTTTCTGCCATGGCACTTCTCTAGTCGGTCGGAAGGGGAGATGCAAGCGGATTCTGGCACCTTGGGGAGGTACCCTACCGGTCGCTAGAGGCCGATCCTGGCGGGGGCCTGCATGAGGATCCTGGCAATCGTCGTGGTTCTGGCGCTCGTGCTCGTCGCCGCCGTGGGGGCGGTGCTCGGGCGTCTTCGCCCGCCGGAGCTCCTCGCCGTCCCCGAGCGCGGAGTGGTCTTCGCTGACGTCACCGTCGTCAACCCGGGGCGCGAGCGAATCCCGGGCCGCACGGTGCGGGTGGAGGGCGACCGCATCGCAGCGATGGGCTCTGGCTCGGCCGAGCCCGTGCAGCTGCGTGGAGGCTTCCTGCTGCCCGGCCTCGTGGACATGCACGTCCACGACGCGGACGCGAGCATCGCCGGGCAGCCGGAGCTCTTCTCCATGCTCTACCTGGCTCACGGCGTGACGAGCGTCCGCAACACGGGAGGCGGGAGCTCCCAGCTCGACTGGCGCGAGCGCGTCACCGAGGGAGAGGTGGCCGGCCCGCGGGTCTTCGC
>JBDLIK010000900.1:0-1716 GCA_039714895.1 Myxococcota bacterium
TATCGGGCTAGACTGTCCTGTGCCGCATTGGTCTGAACAGTTTCTCCCTTCTGGCGGTCGATTTCATCTTTCTTGGGCTCCCATGACGATCGAAGCGGGCGTTCGACCGCGGGTTCGGTAGCCGTGGTGGGCCCGCTCGTGGTTGTAGAAGCGAAGGTAGCTCTGCAGCGAGGCTTCGAGCTGTCGCAGCTTCGTGAAGTAGCGGCGACGGAACTCGCCCCGCCAGTGGTCGTGGAGGATCGTCTGCTGGAAGCGCTCGACGAAGCCGTTCGTGAAGGCGTGGCGGGGCTTCGTGCGGGTGTGGCGGATGCCGAGCTTTCGGCAGGCCTCTTCGAACTTGCCCTTGAACTCGCTGCCGCGGTCGGTGAGCACCCGCTTCACCGGCCACCCGGCCTTGCGGCAGTGCGGCACGACACGCTCGCGGAGGACCCGCGCCGCGACGGTGGATCGGGGGTCGCCGACGAAGACCGTGGCCAGGCCGTAGGAGGACGCGGCATCGCAGGCGGTGATCTGCCAGACCCGGCCGACGCCCTTGAGCTGGCCGATGTAGAAGCAGTCGAGGCAGACGAGCTCGCCGGGCTCCTTCGCCTCCACATGGCGCCGGGAGGCCGTGGGACGGGCCTTCTGGATCGCGCGGCGCGTTCGCTCGGTGAGCAGCCCCGCGCGCTCCGCGCTGTGACGCTCCAGGAGGCCCAGGCGCTCGCGGCGGGTCCCGAGCCCGTGGCGCCGGAGCGCCCGGTAGATCGTGCTCCGAGCCGCCCGGATGCCTCGCATCGCGAGCTGGTCGGAGAGCTGCTGTGGCCCGAAGCTCGGCCAGGACAGCGCCAGAGCGATCACTTGGCGCTCGACCGTGGCGTCGAGTTGCGGCGGTCTCCCGGGTCGCCCCTGGCGACGCTTGGGGTGGAGCCCGTCGGGCCCGTAGCGAACGAAGCGCTTGCGCAGCTGGTAGTAGAGCGAGCGGGAAACGCCGAGTTCCTCGCAGGCGGCGCTCACATTGCCGAGCTCCCGGGCGCGGCGGAAGAGATGCAGGCGAAAGGCGTGTACCTTGTCCTCGAGGGTCATCGGACCGTCTCCTTTGTTCCTGTGTCGCAACAAGAACGTAGGAGAAAGGCTCCGCTGGCCCTCTCTCGTTGCTCGGAGGTGTCTAGACCTTTGAGGGACGGATCACCCTAGTGCCACGGCGCACGCCGATCTCGTGGCCCTGGCCCTCCTGATCGGTCTCGTTGCGCGGGATGCGCACGATGAAGCCCTGGTCGACTTCGGTGAGGTCGGCTACGTGTCGGGCGGCCAGCTCGGACCGGCGGCGCGCCCGGGCGCCCGTGCATCCACCCGGGCCGGGTCCGAGTCTGTCACCGAATGTCAGGAGACAGCAGCAACTGGGGACGTGCAGCTTGGCCCGCTAGGAGGGCGTGACTGCGCGAGCTTCGGCAGAAGGCGCCGTTGGGCTTCGAACCTGAGGGTCGGGGGTTCGAGTCCCTCCCGGCGCGCCAGTGAATTGCTACCGCTTGTCGCCGCTCTTGGCTGCCGCTTAAGAAGGCCAGTTGCTCAACGAGCAACTGGCGAGCAACTGGCGAGTCCGGCGAGGGGGTGCAGGTTCCCGCCAAGAGCGGCGAGAAGCCGTGGCAATTCGCTGGCGCGCCGGGAGGGACTCGAACCCCCGACCCTCAGGTTCGAAGCCTGATGCTCTATCCAGCTGAGCTACCGGCGCGTCGGGGA
>JBDLIK010000901.1:0-1709 GCA_039714895.1 Myxococcota bacterium
CTGCCGCGCCTGAAGAGCTGAGTGGGAAGGTGATGGCGGCGTCTCGGCCGCTTGGTTGCAACACCTCTTCCGCGCCGCGGGAGGACTGCCGGAACAGAAGGAGAACCCGATGGAACTCAACGTCGACGAACTGAGCCAGACCCTGACCACACTCGTCTCGAGTTGGGGCCTCAAGGTGCTGGGAGCCCTGGCGGTCCTCGTGATCGGTCGGCTGGTGGCGGGGGGCCTCGGCCGAGGAGCCCGCCGGGCCCTCGAGCGGGCGGGGGTCGATGCATCGCTCGTCCCGTTCGCCTCCAACCTCGTCTACTACCTCGCGCTGGCCGTGGTGGTGGTGGCGGTGCTCAACCTCTTCGGAATCCAGACCGCCTCCCTCATCGCGGTCCTTGGTGCCGCCGGGCTGGCCGTTGGCCTCGCCATGCAGGGCACCCTCTCGAACTTCGCGGCCGGCGTCATGCTCCTCATCTTCCGTCCCTTCAAGCACGGCGACTACGTGGCGGTGGCCGGTGTGGAGGGCGCCGTGCAGGAGATCGGCGTCTTCTCGACGACGCTGCACACTCCCGACAACGTCCGGATCACGATCTCCAACGCCTCGATCTACGGCGACACCATCAAGAACTACTCGGCGAATGCCACCCGCAGGAACGACCTCGTGATCGGCATTTCCTACGGAGACGACATCGGCCGCGCTCTCGAGACGATCCACAAGGTCCTGGGCGCCGACCCGCGGGTGCTCCGCGACCCCGAGCCCATGGTGGCCGTCTCGGAGCTCGGAGACTCCTCGGTGAATCTCGTGGTGCGACCCTGGTGCGCCTCCGGCGACTACTGGGCCCTGCGCTTCGATCTCCTGCGTGTCCTCAAGGAGGAGCTCGAAGCCGCGGGCTGCTCCATTCCGTTCCCCCAGCGAGACCTGCATCTGCACACGAACGGTGCGGCGCTAGCTTGAGAAGGGCCCAAGGGCTGGCAAATGTCGACGCGGCCCCCGCCGCCGCTCTGGATCCCGCGTAGGATCTCCGACACTCCGGGGCTCGGGATCTCCTCCGGGGGCCGCAGCGGCTCCCCGGAGCCGGCGCTCTTCGCCTGGGTCATCGGCATCTTCTTCTCCGCGAGGGCTCGCGTCCGAAGGTAGCGATTGCCCCACCTTGCGGACGCCGTCGCGACGCCGCAGGATCCCGGGCTGCGGGGGAGACGGAGCGTTCATGGGAAAGTTCGGTCGCGAGGAGCTCGAGCGGGCATTCCGGCACTACTGGAGCACCGGAGCCGTCGGCGAGGACTGGGACGGCTTCGCGGATTGCTTCACCCCGGATGCCTTCTATCTGGAGCACGTGCTGGGCGTACGTCGGGGGCCGGAGGAGATCCGCGCCTGGCTCAAGCCGACGATGGAGGAGTACTGCGAGCTCTACACCGCCTACGAGTGGCACGTGGTGGACGAGGAGAACGACCGCATCGTCGTCACCATGCAGAACCGGCGGGACCATCCGGGCGGGCAGGGCACCATCGACTTCCCGGGCGTCACCATTTTGCACTACGCCGGAGAGGGCCTGTTCGACTACGAGGAGGACTACTGGTCCGGGCCCGGTGCCCGCAAGGCGTTCGCCGAGTACCGCGAGGCCTGCGAGCGGCACGACCCCGAGCACAAGCAGAAGCGCACGCGCGCCAACTGGGGGAATGGCCCGGACTGGACCCGCGGCGCGGCCTCCTGGTTCGCACGT
>JBDLIK010000902.1:0-1708 GCA_039714895.1 Myxococcota bacterium
GGCCTCGTGGTGCTCGCCGCGGTGACCGGGGTGATCGGGGCGCGGGCAGAGGGCGAGGCCTACTCACCGCTCTCGATGGGGGTGACCGTCGCCAAGGCGCTGGGCTTCTTCGGGCTGGCGGCGGCCTTCGGCCTCGTCGGATCCCCGAGGCTGTTCCGGATCGCGAGCCGGCTGCGCGGTCGCGGACTGCTGCTGGCCACGGCCCTGGCCCTCTGCTTCGGGCTGGCAGCCGCGGCGAGCTTGCTCGGGCTGGCGCCGATCGTCGGAGCTTTCGCGGCTGGCCTCGCCCTCGATGAGGCCGCCTACCGGGACCTGCTCAATGAAGGCGATCACCGGCTGGAGACGCTCCTGGAGCCGCTCACCGCCTTCCTGGTGCCCTTCTTCTTCGTGTTGATGGGAGCCCGGGTGGAGCTTGCAGCCTTCGCGCAACCCGGGGTGCTCGGCTTCGGCATCGTGCTCACCCTGGCGGCGGTGGCGGGCAAGCAGGTCTGCGGTCTGGGCGTGCTCGGGGGGAGTGCGAACCGCCTGGCCGTCGGCCTCGGCATGGTGCCGCGCGGGGAGGTCGGTCTGATCTTCGCCGCGATCGGAGCCAAGCTGGTGCTCGACGGCCGGCCGGTGATCGACTCTGCGACCTACACGGCCCTCGTCTTCATGGTCTTCACCACCACCCTCGTCACTCCCGCCTTCCTGGGCCGGGCGCTCGCCCGACAGCCACAACCCCTGGCGCGCGAGCGAGGCGGGCCCTGAGGACTCCGCCAGGCTTCGGCCACCGGCCATGCGCGGGCGGGGCCCACCGCTACCCTGCGCTCGGAGGTGCCATGCCGCGTCCGCCGGGCCGGGTGGGTTCCATCGATCGGATCCCGCCCGCTGTCTTCTCTCCGGTCGGCCAGCCGCTGGCCGGGACCCGAGACCTCGTTCCCCTCAACGTGGGAGACACCTGGATGCCTCCCCTCGAAGGGGCCCGTATGCAGGACCTCCTCGAGGCCGACCACCCCGAGCTCCATCGCTACACGGATCCCCGTGGGCTGCCCGCTCTGCTCGAGGGCGTCACCGAGAAGCTCCGCGAGCGCAACGGCATCGACTGCGACCCGGCCTCCGTGGTGATCACCGCCGGAGCCACCGGAGCGCTCGCCTGTGCGGTGGCCTCGTGCGTGGAGCCCGGCGAGGAGGTGCTGATCCTGGCACCGTTCTGGCCGCTGATCCGGGGCATCGTCCACACCTTCCGGGGACGCCCGGTGGAGGTGCCCTTCTTCGACCGGGTGGGCTCGGCGGACGATGCCGTCGCCGCCGTCGAGGCGAAGCTCTCCTCCCGCACCGTGGCGCTCTACGTCTCGACGCCGTCGAATCCGACCGCCCGGGTCCTGCCCGAGGAATGGCTCGTGCGGCTGGCTGAGCTCGCCCGGCGCGAGAATCTGTGGCTCTTCTCGGACGAGGTCTACGAAGACTTCGTGTATCGCGGCAAGCACGTCTCGCTGGCGCGGTTCGCCCCCGAGCGCACCGTGTCCGTCTTCTCCTTCTCCAAGGCCTACGGGATGGCCGGCCACCGGGTGGGCTACCTGTGTGCTCCGCCCGAGCTCGCCAGCGCCGCCGAGAAGGTGGTGACCCACACCTGCTACCAGGCGCCCACGGCCGCCCAGTTCGCGGCGTTGCGCGCGCTCGAGCTCGGGGGGGCATGGCTCCAGCGCGCGCGTCGCTCGTATCCCCAGGC
>JBDLIK010000903.1:0-1706 GCA_039714895.1 Myxococcota bacterium
CGAGCTCGAGCGCGCGCGTCGCTCGTATCGCCAGGCGGGCGAGGACGCAGCGGCTGTTCTGGGACAGCCGGCGCCCGAGGGGGGGATGTTCCTGTTCCTGGACCTGAGCGACCGTGGGGGCGCCCGGGGATTCCTCGACGACGCGCTGGCTGCGGGGGTGGCGCTGGCCCGGGGCGCGGCCTGTGGAGAGGCCTACACCGATTTCGTGCGCCTCTCGTTCACCGCAGCACCCCCCGACCGCGTCGCGAACGCAGTGCGCCGCCTGGCGCCGCTCCTCTAGAAGCAGACGCTCTCCGATCCGGTCACTTCCGCCGGATGGACTCGATGACGACCGGGTCGAGGGGAACGTTCTGGTGCCCGCTGCGGTTGCCCGTGGGGACCGCCGCGATTTTCGCCACCACGTCCTTGCCGTCCACCACCCTGCCGAAGACGGCGTAGCCGAAGTCGCGAGAGCCATGGTTCAGGAAGTCGTTGTCCGTCAGATTGATGAAGAACTGCGCGGTGGCGCTGTCCTTGTCCGAGGTGCGTGCCATGGCGAGGGTGTAGGTCTCGTTGCGCAGACCGTTCTGGGCCTCGTTCTGGATGGCTGCCCGGGTCGGCTTCTGGTTCATCTCCGAGTCGAAGCCGCCACCCTGGATCATGAAGTCCGGGATCACCCGGTGGAACACCGTGCCGTCGAAGAAGCCGGCGTCGACGTAGGCCAGGAAGTTCTCGACGGTGATCGGAGCCGGCTTCGCTTCGAGCTCGATCGTCACCTCGCCGAGCGAGGTCTTCATCAGGACCATCGGCTTCTCTCCCCCAGCCGCGACCGGCTTCGGTTCATCGGTTCCGGAACAGGCAACGAGCAGCAGCGACGCAACGCAGACCGTGATCCACCGACGGCTCACCGTCCCCTCCTCTCACTCCCGACCCAGCAGGCGGGGAGGATAACGGGCGGGGGCCCGGCCGCACGCCTCATTCGAGATCGACCTGCAGCAGCAACACCGAGTCGGCCTCGGAGACACCCCGGACCTCTGCGAGGCCTTCGGCCTCGGACCGATCTCCCCGGCGCTCGATGCCTCCCACCACGAGGGTCTCACCCGGGGTGGTGACGATCCGGGTGGAGGCACCGGCGAACGAGGCCGCACCTCCGTCCTCCAGAGATCCGTCGAAAGCGGCCAGATCCAGCTGAACGTAGCCGTTGCCGAGGATCCGCGGTCGCACCAGCAGGCCCGACCGGGTCTCGATGAGAGCGGTGGTCGCGCCGCCGTCTCCACGGGTTGCGAAGGGAACGACCCGACCGCTGGTGATCCGCCCCCGCTCTCCTTCGAGAATCCGCAGGGTGGTGGAGAAGGCACCGCCCTCTTCGGCCCGGATCGCCTCCGCCCGCAGCGCCGCCCGGGAGCCCAGGACCGCCACGTCGTCCCCGATGGCTTCGGGATCGGTGGCGGCGGGCGGCCCGGCCCGCAGGCGGCCCCAGGGCAGCGCCCTGGTGTCCGACGACCATTCCACCGAGTAGCCCGAGGCGCTGAGCCACACCGTCTCGGCACTCCAGGCCACCACGACCACCGTCTGCAGCGCCCGATCCTGCAGGGCGAGCAGCTCCAGGGTCACGGCGATGGCCCGGGGTTCCCCGATGAGGATCAGCGAGTTGGTTCTCGGATCCACCGCGGCGGTACCCTCGGAGGCCAGGGTCGTCTCCACCACGGGCAGCAGCTCGCCCGCCT
>JBDLIK010000904.1:0-1702 GCA_039714895.1 Myxococcota bacterium
GGGCTCGATCCCGCCGCCTTCACCCTGGTGGACGGCTCGGGCCTGTCGAAGCGCAATCGCGTGGCGCCCCGCGTGTTCGTGCAGGCGTTGCAGCTGGCGCGGGACTCGTTCGAGGTCGGGCCGGAGCTCGTCGCCGCGCTTCCCATCGGTGCCCGGGACGGCACGCTGGAGAAGCGGGCCGGCGCCGCCGGAGACCGGGTGCGCGCGAAGACGGGTCTCCTCGACGGCGTCACCGGGCTCTCGGGCTATGCGGAGCAGGCCGACGGTCGCGAGGTGATCTTCTCGATCCTGGTGAACGGCTACCGGGCCGGGGACGAGGCGGCGATGGCGGCTGTGGACGGGTTCGTAGCGGCGCTCGTCAACACGCCGGCTTCCGGCCTCGTCCACTCCGACTCCGACCGGGCGGCCCGGGCCGCGTGGGCCCCGTAGGCCGCGAGCACATTCTCGGCGTAGCGGCGCGGTAGCACTTCCCCACGCCGCAGGCGGGCACCAATCCGCCCCGGCCCCCAGTTGTAGGCGGCCAGGGCCACGTCCATGCGGCCGAAGTTCGCCTCGAGCTGCGCCAGATAGGCGATGCCGAGTCTCACGTTCACGACCGGGTCGAAGAGGGTCTCAGGCCCCGCCCAGGGGACGCCCAACCGGCGCGCCATCGCGCGACCCGTGGTGGGCATGATCTGCATGAGCCCCAACGCGCCCTTGTCGGACATGGCGAAGTTGTAGAAGCCGCTCTCGATCTGGACGACCCCGAGGACCAGGGAGGGATCGACCTGGTGGCGCCGGCACTCCTCCACGAGGGTGTGCGCGAGGATCTCGATCTCGGAAGCGGAGAGCCCGGTGTGGTAGCGACTGAACCGCTGCCGCACCTGCGCCACCCGGGGGTCGAGCCTTGCCGGAGCGTTGGCCGTGGCCCGGGGGGGGGCCGCCGGAGCTTCGAGGCGGGCCGGGCGCAGGCAGCCGTCTGCGCTGAGACAGAGCACCAACAGCACGAGCAGACTCCTGGACCCCATGATCGCGCCTACGCAACGCCGAGGGGCGAGAGGCCCAGGGTGGAGAGGGCACGCAGGTTCGCCGCCAGGGCGCGCGCGGTCACCAGGACCACTGCGGCGAGCAGCGCGAGCTTGGCGTGCTTCGGAAGACGCTCGGTGAGCACCAGGAGTGAGAGGGCCGCGAACGTCACCAGGGAATCGATCATCAGGCCGGCGCCGAGACCCAAGTGCCCGAAGAGCCAGGCGGCCAGCGGATTGGTCTCCACGGCGACGAATCCCGGGAATTCACCCGAGAGACACAACCAGGTCGTCCAGTGGTCGGCGGCCGAAAGCAGCACGGCCAGGCCGAGGAGAGCTCCCAACATGACGGTCTCCTGCGAGTGGCCCCTCCCGCCGGCTCGCAGGGAAACGAAGCAAGAAGCGTGCCTCTGTACCGGCTCAGCCGCGCGCGAGGCGGTCGCGCGCCGGGTTCGGGGCACGCCTGCCGTCGGCCGAAGCCCGCAAGAAGTTCAGGAGCCCCGCGGGAAGAGAAGCCAGCTTCCCTCTTTCGCCAAGCCGCGTGCCCCCCCCCGCGGCAGCGCAGATGCAATGCGCACCCAAGACCGCGAGGTTCGCTGGCGGCCTCGCGGCGAGCGCAGGAGGCGCGCGCAGCACTCCTTGCGGGGGCCCGCACTTCGCTCGCCTTCGGCTCGCTGCGCGGCGGCTTCGCCGCCTTG
>JBDLIK010000905.1:0-1702 GCA_039714895.1 Myxococcota bacterium
GTCGAGCACCATGCGCGTGGCCTGGACCACGTCCTCGCTCACCTGGTCCTGCGTCACCTTGCCGACCTTGGAGAGGTCGAGGCGCTCGAAGAGCGCGTTGTGGACGCGGGACTTGAGCTCGGCGTACCAGGCGTCACGGCCGACGGGAGCCCCACCCTTGCCGCCCGTGGCGGGCTTCCCGGACACCCCCGCCGCAGCAGCGGCGGGCTTGGGCTCGTTCTTTCGAAGACGATCCAGCAGAGCCATCAGCGCTTCCTCCGGAGCCGGTCGAACAGACCCTTGCGCTCGGTTTCTTCAGGCAGTGGGCGATCGCACCACCCGTACGTTGCGCCCGTGAGGGCGTCCATCGCCTCGCGCAGCGCGGACTTCGGGGCCAGCTCCCAGAGCGGGCGCCCCTCGTTCACGCAGCCGGATGCGCTCGGGTAGTCGTTCGGGAGCCGCACGTCCCACTTCCGATCCAGGAAGTCGGCGATCTCCTTGCCCTGCACCGGCGCGTTCTTGTCCATGCGGTTCACGACGACGTGGACCCGGTGCGGCGAGTGCCCGAGGCGCTGCAGCAGGTCGAGCTGGAGGCGCGTGTGGTTCAGGGCCGGCACGTCGCAGGTCGTCACCACCAGGATCGAGGTGGCCTGGTCCAGCAGGTGCACGCTCCGCTCGTCGAAGTCGCGCGGGGTGTCCACGACCACCCAGTCGTTCTCGGCCCGCAGGATCGAGAGCGCGTGATCGATGTGGCTCGCCTGGATGACGTCCGCCTCTTCGGGCCGCTCCGGCGCCGCCAACACCTGCACGCCGCAGCGATGCGATGCGAGCACGGTGTGGAGATACGCCGCGTCGAGGCCCTCCGCCGCCGAGGCGAGGCTCGTGATCGTGTAGCGGGGGTGGAGGTCGAAGTAGAGCGCCACGTCGCCGAGGCGCAGGTTGCCGTCCATCATCGCGACCCTGGCGCCGCGGTGCGCGAGGCCGGCCGCGAGCTGGCAGGCGACGAAGGTCGTACCGACACCGCCCTTCGCGCCCATCACGGCGAGCATCGGGGCGAGGTGGCTCTTGCCGGCCTCCGGCCCGCGCTCGCGCAGGATGCGCTCGAGGGCGACCAGCAGGTCGTCCTTGGCCTCCGTCCCCGGCGTGATGTAGTCGCGGGCGCCGAGGCGCATCGCGTTCAGCATCACGTCCTTGTCGTCCGGGCCGTAGACCAGGAGCACGGGCCGCGGAGCGGGAATCCGCTCGAGCGTATCGAGCATTCCGCCGGGCTCGTCGCCCAGGTCCACCAACACCGCCTCGGGGCGGCAGCGGGCCACCGCCGAGAGCAGGTCGCCGTCCTCGTTGACGACCGCCTTCACGTCGGCCCGTCCGCTCTGCTCGAGCAGCTCGACCAGTCCCGACTGCTCGGTCGCGACCACGAAGCTGAGCTGAGTCATGAAAGCCTTCTCCCCCCTCTAGTTGCCGGTCTGCTGCTACTCGACGAGAACCGGGTACTGCGCATCGATCGTGGGGATATCGCCACCCGGGCCGAAGCCCACGTCGCACTTGCTCGCGTCCCAGCGGGGATCGTTCGGGCAGACGAACTCCCCCTTGATGATCTTTTCGGAACCCGACCCGACTTCCTGAACGTCGAAGCAGGCCACCCCCTTGATCTTCTGGGAGCTGCCCCCGGCGCAGCCGTCGCCCGGGTGCTGGCACTCGATGATCGGGAGCGGCACGAGCC
>JBDLIK010000906.1:0-1699 GCA_039714895.1 Myxococcota bacterium
CGTCGCCGTCGAAGCCCCAGTTGTCGAACCGCCGCAACTCCTTCGGGGACCCGCCAGTCCCGGAGATTGCCACCGCCATGTTGTGGTGGAAGGAGCCGGCCTCGTCGCCGGCCTCGGCGGCGAACCCTGCGCCGAATACGTCGTAGGCCACGTTGTCGGTGAAATTGACATAGCTGCTGTGATTGACGAACGCCCAGCCGGGGTTGCCGTTGGCCACACTGCCCGCGACCACGGCCGGATCGTTGGCAAGGCTGCCGCCGGCGCGGTGGAAGTGCAGCGAGTAGCGGGCGCGCACATTGGTGCCGCTGAGTGGCATCAGGGTGCCGTCGCCCATGACCAGCGCGTCGTCGTTGTGCACGCTCTTGTCCGTGCGGCCCAGGTCATTGAAGGCCACGTTATGGACCTGCACGTCGTTGGTGTGCATGAACATCACGTGGCCGCGGTGCATCAACTCGGTGCTCTCAGACATGATCTCCACATTGCGCGTCAGGTGCGCGACGTGTACCTCGAGATCCGGCGCGGGCACGCTGCGGTGGTGATCGACCTCGCCACCTGGCGGGCAGCGGGGGAGCCGCCGGAGTTCGAGCGGCGAGAGCAGGTGCCGATCCGGGGCCGTTCGCAGCGGGAAGATTTGTACACGTTGCCCTTGGACTCGGAAGCCTCCGGGTAGCCCCCACCACCGCTCTCTGGCGCTCGTGGTTTCCGAAGCCGAGGCCCTGGCCGGGCGAAACGCCACAGCTCCGTGTCATCCCGCCACGCGGGCAGCTCAAGGGTGGACGGTGCGGCGAGTCTCGGCTGGCACACCAAGTGCATTTGAAGAAGCACAGAGCGTGGGAGGGTGGTCGATGTCGTCACCCCAAGACCCCCTGGATCGAGACCGATCCCGAAGCGTCCGTCGCTTCTACCGATTGACCGCCTGGCTCTACGACCCGTTTCGGCGGTGGTGGAGCAAACGCACATCTGAGGCCGAAAGCGAACTCGACGTGCTGTTCGCGAAGACCATCCGGGCGAACTCTCGCATTCTGGAGCTGGGGCCGGGAACAGGTGTGAATCTCGATAGGCTCTACCGGGTAGCCCCGGAGTTCCACTCGTACCTGGGGATCGACTTTTCGAGGGAGATGCTCGCCCGCGCCCAGCGAAGGGCCAAGGGAGACTCACGTGTCGAGCTGAGACTAGGAGACGTGTGCGACCTGTCGTCGCTTGAGGGTCGCTTCGACTTCATCTTCTCAACGTGGGTGCTGTCGCACCTAGAACAGCCGGAAGAAGCCGTGCGGGCAGCGATCGAGAAGCTCGCACCCGGAGGAGTAGCAGCCTTCCTGTTCGGGACGGCCCCAGCCTCCGGCGGCGATCAAGCAGTCTATCGGGCGATCTGGCGTGCTGGTTCCGCTCGTCGCGTAGACCCCGAGCCTCTGCACCGTCTGCCGGGCTTCGAACGGGCGGAGACTTTCGACGCCTCCCTGGGTGCCAGCGCAACTCTGATCGTCTACCGGGCAGCGGCGACAGGCGCGTAGACCCCGCCTTCGGCGAGACCCCAAGGGCGGTCGCAGCCCATCGGCACCGAGGCGAAACGCTAGCCAGGTCGGCCGGTTGGACACTTGGGACAGCTGGGACGGCAGGTTGGGAAAGTCCCCAATAGGAAGCCATATAGGGAAAGTTTCAGGAAGTGGTGTCCCAGCCGTCCGAAGTGTCCACGAGCCCG
>JBDLIK010000907.1:0-1696 GCA_039714895.1 Myxococcota bacterium
AAGCGCCGGATCCTGACCGCACTGGGGATTCCGTGGGAGCAGCGCCACGACTACTTCGTGCGCGCCCGCCCCGTGCGCCGCCTGCCCGTGGAAGAGCAGGCGCGCAGCGCCTGATCCGCCTCGCAAGCCGAAGGCGAGCGAAGTGCCGGCTCAGGCGAGAGACGCCGCCAGCGTCTGGGCCTCGGAGAGCGCACCCGCCACGGTACGGACCATGAAGCCCGACAGGATCGTGGCGGCCGTGTCGGGATCACTCTGCGCCGCCTCCTCCTCGACCTGGCGCCTCTCGCTCTCCATGCGCTCTTCGAGCTTCGCGAAGGCCTCCCGCAGGCGGGGAACATTGCGCGGGAGGTCGGCCGCGGCCACGTCCTGAAGCTGCTTGAACACCCACCAGGCCGAGTCCGACTCGGGCTCGGCCCCGCCACGGGCGAGCTCGGCCGGGATCAGTCCGTGGAGGTAGACCGGTAGGAACACACCGGTGCAGGGCGCGGCGAAGGAGATCCAGACCGGCCAGGGGCGGCTGCGCTCGGTGGGGAGCGGCGCCACCAGGCTCGCGGTCGTCGTCCCCACCGGCTCGCTGTGCATGCACAGGGTGAAGTAGGCCTCGTCGTCGGAGGTCGCTCCCGAAAGCGGCGCCACTCCTCCCTCGCCGTGGTCGCGCAGCGCGCCGCACAGCCGCGCGACGTCGAGGTCTCCCGCGGCGAGGATCTCTCGAGAGCGGCGCAGACGCCCCTCGGAGACGCGACCGGGCACGTGGGGGTTGCGGTAGGCCCCGGCCACGTCCAGACGGCCGCGGGACTCCCACCAGCCCTCGCGGCGGGCGTGGGCCTCGAGGTCCCAGGAGCCGATCTCCCAGTCATCGCTGAGGCAGAAGTGGTTGGTGAGCGCGTCCCGGGCCGTACGCCGTGCGGCGAAGCGCCGGCCGCTCGTCTCCAGCAGCCAGGCATCCCGGGGGTCCGCGATCGTGAAGCTGTTGTGATAGCCCGCCCCGTCCGGCGACAGCGCCGCCCCCCCCTGGCCGTGGGCCAGCAGCAGCGTCCCGATGGTGTCCACCGCCTCCCGGGCCGTGCGCGCCCGCTCGAGGGCCAGCCGCACGAGATCCATGCCGATGAGACCGGGCGCCTCCTCGACCGGATCCTGGGAGAAGACCGTGTGGTTGCCCACGGCGAGCCCGTGCTCGTTCACCCCGTGCTCGAAGCCCCAGACCCACCACGGCGAGTGCCCCATCACCCGGAAGCTGTGATCCACCTGGGGAATCTCGATGTGCGTGCAGCGCACGCCGCTGCCCGGCGGATGGAAGGCCTCGGGAAGCTGGAGGAAGGGCTGGCACTCGGATCCCTTGCGGTCGCTGTTCTTGGCGAAGAGGGTCGTACCCTCCGCGGTCTCGGAGCCGAGCGCCACCAGGGAGTCGCACATCGCACGAGGATATCGCAGAGCTGCCGCCGAACGCCGCGCCGACGACCCGGAGGCACCCCAGGAGGTCGGGCTATACTGACCCCATGACGCGAGGTCGAGCCTCCGAGGCGGAGCAGAGCTGGGCGCGGATGGAGCGCAACGCCCTTAGCGCGCTCGGTCGGCTGCTCGACGGCCGCGGCATCCGCTGGGTGCTGATCGGAGCGCTTGCTGCCAACCGCTACCGCACATCACCCCGACTGACCCAGGACGTGGACCTTCTCCTCGCCGACACAGGCGCGGGGGG
>JBDLIK010000908.1:0-1695 GCA_039714895.1 Myxococcota bacterium
CTATGAAGCCTCCCGCCAGGATCTCGGCCGCCGGCCCGGCTCTCTCCGATCCACCCCGCTCGAGGCTCGGCTGCAGCACCTCCCGCAGGTAGCGGGGGCCGGTGTTGGTGGGGTGGGTGACCAGCACCTCCGCGGCCTCCCCGGCGAGGCGCGCCATGCGCGGATTGATGGCGGCGAGGTGGATGGGAACGTCTCCGACCTCCAGCGGCTCGGGCCGGAAGAAGGGCTGCATGCGGTCGAGCCGGTAGTGCTCTCCGCGGAAGTCCAGCCGGGTCCCCTGCTGCCAGCACTCCCAGACGGCGCGCAGCGCCCCCACGTACTCCCGCATGCGCGGCACCGGAGGCTGCCACGGAACACCGAAGCGCCCCTCCAGATTGGCGCGGATCTGGGATCCGAGTCCCAGCTCGAAGCGCCCCCCCGAGAGGGCCTGCAGATCCCAGGCCGCCTGGGCGACGACCGTCGGGCTGCGCGCGAACGCGACCACCACGCTGGTGGCCACCCGCAGCCGGCGGGTGTGCTCGAGTGCGCGCAGCGCCATGAGGAAGCCGTCGTGGACGGCCTCGGGCACCAGCAACCCGTGGTAGCCCAGGGACTCGGCGCGACGCGCGTGCGCGGCCACGTCGGAAAGAGCCAGGCGCTGGTCCATCGGGGCGTAGACCTTCACGGTGCCCTCCGAGATCCATCGAAGCGGGTGGGTGGCTCTCCCGCCCGTCAGACGTTGAAGCGGAAGTTCACCACGTCGCCGTCCTGGATCACGTAGTCCTTTCCCTCGACGCCCATCTTTCCGGCCTCGCGACACTTCGACTCGCTGCCGAGCTCGATGAGATCTTCGAGGCGGATTACCTCGGCCCGGATGAAGCCGCGCTCGATGTCCGAGTGGATCTTGCCCGCCGCCCGCGGGGCCCGGGTGCCCCGGGGTACGGGCCAGGCGCGGCACTCGTCAGGGCCGGAGGTCAGCATCGAGATCAGGTCGAGGAGCTCGAAGGCCGCGCGGATGAAGCGGCCGCGGGCGGGCTCGAGGAGGCCGAGGGACTCCAGGAACTCCGGCTGCTCCGCCTCGGGCATCTGGGCGATGTCCATCTCCACCGCCGCCGAGAGGACGACGAGGCCGAGCCCGCGATCCCGGGCGGCCTGCTCGATCTCGCCGGGAGCTGGCTTCCCGGCGTCCTCCTCGGGCACGTTCAGCACGAGCAGGAGGGGCTTGAGGGTCAGGAAGCTGTAGCCGGAGATGCGCTTGCGATCCTCCTCGTCGAGCCCCTGCGCGCGCAGGGGCTTCTCGTCTTCGAGGCCTGATTGGATGCGCTGCAGCAGCTCGAGCTCGCGCGGGTCGCTGCGATCCTTGGCGAGGCGCGCCACCCGCTGCTCGGCGATTTCGAGGTCCGCCAGCAAGGTCTCGGTCTCGAGATCGCGGATCTCCCCCAGCGGGTCGCCGGGCTCCCCCGTCGGATCCGGGAAGGCCCGCACCACCTGGCAGAGCGCGTCCACCTCGCGCATGCCGAGCAGGGCCTTGCGGTCGAGTCCCTTCTGGCCGCCGGCGACGTCGCGAAACACCACCTCGGCGTAGGTGGTCTTCTTCGGCTCGAAGAGCTTGGCCAGAGCATCCACCCGGGGGTCCGGCACCTTCACCACGCCCACGTTGGCCTTGTCGGGGCGGGCGCCATAGCCCGTCTCCACCGAGAGACCGGTGAGCGCGCC
>JBDLIK010000909.1:0-1695 GCA_039714895.1 Myxococcota bacterium
CTGATCATCAGGAACGACACGCCGGGCTCATGCTGGAGCGCGGCGAGCTCGCGGATCACCCCGCGGCACTCCTGCTTGCGCGGAACCTCGTAGTAGCGACCCGCGAGCAGCACGGCGAAGGCCAGGGCCGGGAGCGCCGCCAGCACGGTGCCCGCGGCCAGCGGAGCGGGGATCCAGGTCGCCGCCCCGCGCACGACCCGCGCCGCTCCGAGACCCGAGAGCAGCAGCGCCGGAGGCGCGAAGAGGAGTGCGAGACGGGGGATCAGGATGGAGACGCGGGGCTGGATCAACGACGCGAGGACGATGAGAAGCGGCGGCAGCCCCGTCAGCACCCCGAGCGCGAGACCGGTTCGCCGCGCCCGTCCTCCCTCCCGGAGCGAGGCCACGAGCCCGAGCCCCAGCAGGGCGAGGAACGCGAGCGCCAGCACATCGTCGAGCGGGGCGTCGTAGCGGGGCCGGAACGGGTAGCGGAGCAGCTCGATCACGGCGTGCCAGGAAGGCGGATCCGGCCAGTACTGATCCATGCTGGAGCGCCGCATCAGCAGGTGCGGCAGGAACGGCGTGCTGGCGACGCAGAGGGTGCCGAGGACCCTGACCCCTTCCCGAAGCCGCTCTCGCCGGCCCGATTCGAGCAGGAGCCACATCGCGGGCAGGACCGCCGCGACCACGAAGGCTCCCACGTAGTGGGTTCCGAACAGCAGCCCGCAGAGCAGCCCCAGCCGCCAGCGCCGGGCGGTGCTCGGCCGCGCGGCGTGCTCGAGTAGCGCCCAGGTCACCAGCGTCGCGAGCAGGAAACACAGCGTGTAGGAGCGCAGGTCCTGGGAGTGAAACACGTGAGCGGGTAGAAACGCAGCCAGGAGCGCCGCAGCCGCCGCAGCGATCCGACCCAGGCGTTGTCGGAACATCGCGAAGAAGCAGCCCACCGCCGCGGCGCCGAGGAGGGCCGGCAGCAGCCGCAGCTGGAACTCCGATGCCCCGATCCCCTGGCTCCAGGCCCAGGCGAGCAGGTTGAAGACCGGCGGATGCACGTCGGACCAGAGGATCTGCCACTGGCGCGCCACGGGCCTCATCAGCACGGTCGCGGTGAAGAGCTCGTCCATCCAGAAGCTGTTCAGGGTGAGCGAGCGAAGGCGCAAGGTCGCTGCCAGGGCGACGAGGGCCGCAGTGATCCAGACATCCGTGCGCGCGCGGCTCATGGAAACAAGATACCCTCGCGCTCCGTGGAAGCGTCGTCGGCCCGCCGAACACGCAGGCTGGCGAGTCTGGCCCTTCTCGCCGGAGCCGCCCTGCTCTCCCTGGCGTTCGCGGAGGTTCTGGCCCGCTTCCTCGACCTCGCCCCGGAGCTCGGCGTGATCGAGGTCCGCACGGGACACGGCACCTTCATGGCGATCGATCATCCCGTGCTGCGCTACGTCCCCAAGCCCGGCGCAGCGGGGATCAGCAGCTATGGACTGCGGGATCGTGAGTATCCCCTCGAGAAGCCCGCCGGCGTGTTCCGCGTCGTCGTGCTCGGCGACTCCATCGGCTTCGGCTACTGCACGGCGCGGGAGCTGCTGCCGCTCCCCGCCGTCTTTCCCGAGCGGATGGAGGCGACGCTCGAGAAGGGAGCGGCCTCGGGGATCCCCGTCGAGTTCCTGAACCTCTCGGTGTCCGGCTACGGGACGGAGGAGGAGATCGCGCTCCTCGAGACCCGGG
>JBDLIK010000910.1:0-1693 GCA_039714895.1 Myxococcota bacterium
GAGCCCTTGCTCGAGGCCCTGCGCAAGGCGGCGGGGGGCGAGCACTGCTTCGCGATGCCCGCGGCGCCGCTGGCCACGGCGCTGCTCGGCGATGCCATCGCCGCGAACCTCTTCCTGGTGGGCTTCGCTCTGCAGCAGGGTCGTCTGCCGCTCTCTCTGCCGGCCCTCGAGCGGGCGCTCGAGCTCAACGGCCGCTCGGTGGAGCTGAACAAGCAGGCGTTGGCCTGGGGCCGGCTCGCTGCCCACGACCGCGCCGCCGTCGAGCGTGCCGCCGCCTCCCGGCGCCCGGGCTCGGAGACGCAGAAGGCGCCGACCCTCCGCGAGACCGTCGAACGGCGGGTCGCCTTCCTGACGGCCTACCAGGATGCCGATTACGCCGGCCGCTACCGGGCGCGGGTGGAAGAGGTCGCCGCTCGGGAGGCGGAGCTCGGCGGCGGCCACGACGTGCTGGCCCGCGCGGTGGCCCGTTATCTCTTCAAGCTGATGGCCTACAAGGACGAGTACGAGGTGGCCCGGCTCTATAGCGACGGAAGCTTCCGCCAGCAGATCGAGCGCGAGTTCGAGGGCGACTTCCGGCTCGAGTGGCATACGGCGCCCCCCTACATCCCGGGGGTCGACCGGCTGGTGAACCGCCGGGACGCGCTCTCCGGGCGGGCGCCCAAGCGGACCCTGGGCCCCTGGGTGTTCGCGCTCCTGCGCGGCCTCGCGCGCTTCCGCTTCCTGCGCGGAACCCCCTTCGATCCCTTCGGCTGGGCACCCCATCGCCGCCTCGAGCGGCGGCTGGTCCGGGAGTACGAGGGGGTCCTCGACGAGCTCCAGGAGGGCCTCTCGGCCGAGAACCACGACCTCGCCGTGGAGATTGCGAGCCTCCCCGAGCAGATCCGCGGCTTCGACCTGGTGAAGGAGCGGACCGCCGGGGAGGTTGCCCCCAAGCGGGCAGAGCTGCTCGCTGCCTTCCGTCTTCGCACCCCGGGCGCTGCATCCACCCCGCTTCGCTAGGATCGGGCGCCCTGGCAGAGGAGGACCCCCCATGGCGCGCATCATCTTCCGGCGAGCCAACCTGCTGGACGGTGACCGTCCGGCCCGGCCCAACACCACCGTCGTGGTGGAGGGAGACCGCATCGCGGCCGTCCGCGAGGCGCCGGTGGAGACGGGCGCCGACGATCGCGAGGTGGACCTCGGCGGCCGGACGCTGATGCCCGGCCTCGTCTCCTGCCACTTCCATTCCTCCTATTCCAACATCACCATCCAGCCCGAGCCCCTCGGTGTGGAGAAGCCCGCCGGCTACCTGATGCTCTGCGCGGCCAACAACGTCCGCACCGCGCTGCACTGCGGCATCACCACGCTGGTGTCGGCGGGCGCCAATACGGGCACTCTCGACGCCGAGCTCAAGATGGCCATCGAGGACGGCATCGTCGAGGGCCCGCGCATGCTGGCGGGAAGCCGGGGGCTCGACACGAGGGGCGGCTACACAGACACCGAGAACTGGTGGTGGGAGCTCGGCAACCGCGGCGCCCAGCGCTTCGCCGACGGACCCGAGGAGTTCCGGCGGGTGGTGCGCGACGAGATCAAGAAGGGCGCGGACATCATCAAGATCTTCCTCTCCGGCGGCCACGCGGTGCCGGAGTTCGATGGCGCCATGAGCCTCTCTCGGGCCGAGCTCGACGCGGTGATCGAGACGGCCCACCAGCGG
>JBDLIK010000911.1:0-1692 GCA_039714895.1 Myxococcota bacterium
GTCCTCGCTTCGCCGATCTCCCTCGGGCGCCCCGCGTCCTCATTGCCTTCGACTCCCCCGGGGCCGCGATCGGTGGACAGCGTCGGAGCTCGCGCGGCGAAGCCCGCTACCGGTCGCGATGCTCGTCGTAAATTCCAACCTGTACACGTGCATGCCCCGAGGGTGTTTCCGATGGGAGCGGAGATACCGATGAATCTCCGTCGGTGAGACCGTCCTGGCTTCTATGGCAGACCCTCGAGAGCGTGTCAAGAACGTCGTGTCTCCGACGGAGAAACGCACTTGAGCGCACGCTTGGGCTCGCTTCGAGAATGGATCGAGAGACGCGCGATCCCGCGGTCTTCGTGGCTCGAGAGGTTCGATGATGAGGGGATGCCGGCCGCAGGGCGGAGAGAACCGTCAGGTACGGGCTGGATCCGCGCGGCTCTCCCCCTCGGTGGCGAAGAGTTCGAGGACGAGCAGGGCCACGCCGCAGACGATGAAGGTGTCCGCGAAGTTGAAGTCGGGCCAGGCGTAGCCGCCCCACAGGATGAAGTGCAGGAAGTCCACGACCTCGCCGTGGAACAGCTGATCGCTCCGGAACAGACGGTCGAGGAGATTCCCGACCGCCCCTCCGAGGATCGCTCCGAGGGCAAAGGCGGAGAGTCGATCCCCTGGGGCGAGCCGTCGGTAGAAGCTGATGATGATGAAGATTGCGACGCCGGTCACACCGATGAAGAACGGCTGGCGAAACCACGCCGGCTGGTCGGCGAGGAAGCTGAAGGCGGCCCCAGGGTTTCTCACGTGCGTCAGGTAGAAGAAACCCCGAAGGACCTCGCTCTGATCGCCATACGGGAGGGACCAGGCCACGAGACCCTTCGTCACCTGGTCGACGAGCAGGGTGACGACGAACAAGGTGAGGAAAAACCGTAGCTTCGGCGTCATCGGCTGAGCAACCTATCACAGGGTCCGGGCATGGGCTAACGAAGCTCCTCGGCGTCGAGACGGCCATCCGACCACACCTGGGGCGACAGGGTCCGCGCGGTCGAGAGATGGGGCAGGGCTTCCTCGCGCTGACCGTCGGCGAGCAGGGCTGCACCGCGCAGGCCCACGAGATGCGCCTCCGCCCCGGGGGTGAGTTGCCCCTCGACGTCCAACAGTGCGCGGGCCTTGTCGAGGAAGGGCAGCGCCGAGAGTGGATTCCGCCCCTCCACGCGATGCCGAGCAATGGCGAGGTACGCGTAGGCGTTCTGCGGATCGACCTGCAGGGCGCGCTGGTAGAGGTCCCGCGCCAGATCGGGCTCGAAGTTCGAATCCGCCTCGAGGCCCTGCACGACCAGCAGCATCGAGGCGCGCCGCTGGGGATCGCCGTCGATGGACTGCTCCGAGATTCGCAGCGAGTCGGACTGCAGACCCGCGCAAGCCTGCAGCAGCGAAGCCAGCAGGATCGTGCGCAGCCCATGGCGAAGCCGAACCCACGCGGCTCTCCGACGGCACGGGCAGCGAGCCATCCTAGAGCTGACTCTCGAACCAGCGGTCGAACAGCCGCTCGATCATGCCACGCTCGTCTCCAGACCCCGGGGCTCCGTTCCGCTCCACGTACACGCCCCTGGGGCAAACGCTCCGGGGCTCGGTACCGCGCAGGAACCATTCGGGGGCTCTTCGCGGACAGCCCGCGAGCGCCTGGGCACCCGAGAGTGGGTCTACGTCCACCCG
>JBDLIK010000912.1:0-1682 GCA_039714895.1 Myxococcota bacterium
GCGAGATTGGTGTGAAGCTCGACGGTGATGTCCCGGACGGCATGCCGCAGCGGGGGGAGGTGGTGATGGTCCCAGGCCGGGCAGGTCGATTGGTATCCATGCTGCTGGAGGATCGCGGCTGCGCGCGGCGCTTCTTCGGCCGAGAGCAGCAGGTCGATGTCCGTCATGAAGCGCTCGCTGGGGTGGTCGTAGAGCGCGTAGGCGAGCGCAGAGCCCTTGAGCGCGATGGGGTCTGCCACGGTGCGGAGGGTGGCGAGAATTCGCTGGAGCTCGTGGTGCACGAAGGCGCTGTCACGAGCCACCTGGATGTACGCGCCGCGCAGGGCGTTCTGGAGCTCGGGAGGACGTTCGAGCGCACGGTCGAACGGGTTCGTGCCCGAGACCGTACGGGAGCCGAGAAACGCCGAGAGCTGGTTTTCCTCGACCAGCTCCAGCCAATGGTTCCAGTCGCAGGAAGCCGGCCTCGCCGCGGGCCCCGGCAGGCCCGCGATCGCGGACAGCTCATGGAGCAGGTTCAGCAGCTCCGCGGACGGACGCGCCTGGATCATGTCGACTCCATGAGCTGTTCGATTCGTTGGCAGACGTCGGACGCGTCCGAGAACTGGACGGCGTACGCGCCTCGCGCCGAGAGCTTCGCGAGAGTCTCGAGCGTGTTGGGCATGCGACCCATGCCCCCGAAGCACTGCCCCACCATGCGAAAAGCGGTCTCTTCGGGGCTCATCCAGGTCACCCGGGTCTGGCTGCAGCGCCCATCGAACCGAGGGAACACGATCATCGAGGCCGGCGCCTCGGCGTCGCCCATCTGCGCTGCGTCGAGGGGAGAGAAGTAGCGGATCGGACCGCGTGCGGGGTCCGCATGGGTCTCGCACTCCGCAATCAGATGGAAGGATCCCCGCTTCAGCGTGATCGCCTTGGGGAACGGCTCCACGACGAGGGTCTCCGAGCGAACGAACGTGACCTCGTCGCTGAGGTAGCGCGCCCCGCGAACTGCCAGGGAGAGGCACAGGCTCGACTTGCCGCTGCCCGATTCACCCACGAGGATGGCCGTCTTGCCCGAGATCCTCGCGCCGGCCCCATGGAGCGCCAGGCAGCTCCCCCGGGTGCGAACGGCCCAGCCGACGAGCAGACCCTCGATGGCCGGGGCCAGCTCGCGCGACGAGAGAACCCGCAGGGTGGGCACTTCATTGACGAGCAGCATCCACCCCGCGGGCTCCAAGGGCGCGAGCTCGAGCCTGACCTGCTCTGCCGGGACCCCGTCACGTTCCGACGTGGGCCAGCCGAGCAGCGTACCCAGAGCTTCTCCGAGGACGAGGCAATGTCCCGCCGACACGGAGAGCTCGGAGCCGAGGGACCAGCTCTGGTCAGTCCCTCGGCCGAGCGTTGTCGCTAGCGCTACCAACGGCAGCCGTTCCTAGCCGTGATCGCTGGCGATGCGTCCGCACGAGCCAGCCGCCCTGGCCTTGTCGGGGCTCAGCGTCATGACGATCGGCAGTGCGATGGCGGCTCCGGCAGCGACCTTTCCTGACTTCTTCAGGAATCCACGGCGGGTTTCCTCGGACGTCGGGCTCTTCTTGACCTGTTCATCTTTCATCTGCATGCGTTCCTTGTTCCCTGTTGGGGGAGTTCAGTGAGGGAGTCTGGGATTCTGTGCGCGAAGACGAAGATCAGGAGGAAGGCGAAGG
>JBDLIK010000913.1:0-1681 GCA_039714895.1 Myxococcota bacterium
ACCGTCCTAGGCACCTTTGCGCTGCCGCTTGCAACCACAGTGGCCCTGCTCGCCCTGCGCCTCCGCTTCCCCATCCCAGCGATCGCGGGGGCGGCCACCCTGCTCTTCCTGTTCAACGAGGGCAACTCGATGTGGGGAGGAAACATCCCCAGCACGCTGGCCGGCGAGTTTGCCTTCAGCCTGGGATTCGCATTGTCGGTGGCCTTCGTGGGCCTGCTGTATCGTGGTGTAGAGCGGCAGCGCGGCTGGAGGTGGCTCGCGGCGCTGCTTGCCCTCACCGGCCTGTGCCACCCCATCGCGTTCTTGAATGCAACCGCGGCCGGGCTCTTCTTCCTGCTCGACCGTCGCCATTTCGCGCGCAACCTCCGCTTCCTGCTGCTCACCTACGGCCTCGCGGTCCTGCTGATGGGCTTCTGGCTGATTCCGCTGGTGGGCAAGCTTCCCTTCGCGACGGCGATCAACTGGAAGTGGCACTTCTCGTCCTGGCGGGAGCTGCTCCCCCCGATCCTCCAGCCGGTGGCGCCTCTCGCGCTGCTGGACCTCGCCTGGCTGGCCGTCCGACGGCGGCCCGAGGACCGGCCGCTGTGGTACCTGGCCTTCGCGGGGCTCACCTCCGTCGTGCTCTTCATCAACGCCACCACGCTGGGCCTGCCCGAGATCCGTTTCGCGCCATTCGTCCAGCTGGTCGTGCTGCTGCTGGCGGTCGACGCGCTGAGGCGGCTGCTGCCGCTCGAGCCCTCCCGCTGGCCCCAGGACTCGCCGCTGCGGTTCGCGCCACACGTCGGGGCCCTCGCCATCGCGCTGGCGATGGCGGCCTTTGCCCAGTCGTCCTCCTCCAAGATCCCCAGCTGGATCCGCTGGAACTACACGGGCCTCGAGAGCAAGCCCAGCTACCCGCTGCTGCAGGACCTGATGGACCAGGTACGCGGCTCGATCTCGGACCCCCGGGTCGCCTACGAGAACTCGCCCCGACACGATCGATTCGGCAGCATGCGCATCTTCGAGGACATGGCACTGCTCTCGGGCCGGGCGACCCTCGAAGGCGTGCTTCTGCAGACCTCCATCAACTCGCCCTCCATCTACTTCCTGCAGAACCAGCTCTCGAAGCAGGGAACGGGCGTGATCCCCGGCTACCTCTACCCCGCGTTCCATCCCGAGCGGGCAACGCCGCGGCTCGCGCTCTACAACGCCCACGACGTGATCGCCGTGACCCCCGAGCTGCGCACGGCCTTCGAGGCCGACCCGAGCTGGGAGCGCGTCTTCGCGCGGGATGACTACGCCGTCTTTCACCTGAAGGATGCGGATCCCCACTACGTTCGCGTGCCTCGCTACCAGCCGGCGGTGCTCGACAGCGCGGACTGGAAGCGGGACTTCCACAGCTGGTTTGCCTCCGACGACGCCCTCGAGGTCCCCCTGCTCCTGGCCTCGCGGATGCCGCCTGAAGAGCGAGGGCGCTTTCCACGCGCCGAGTCGCCCAGCGCTCCGCCACGGGTGGCCATCGAGGCGGAGTGCGAGATCGAGGAGCACATCGACCACCTGGAGATCGAGTTCACCACGAGCTGTCCCGGGCTTCCGCACTGGATCGCCATTTCCTATTTTCCGAACTGGCAGGTGGAAGGTGCGCAGGAGGTATTCCTGGCGAGCCCGGGCTTCCTGCTGGTGGTCCCCGAGGGCCCGCGGG
>JBDLIK010000914.1:0-1679 GCA_039714895.1 Myxococcota bacterium
CGCGCGGTGCTGCGCTGGCGAAGGGGCCTCCAGGCGCTGGAGCGAATCGAGTAGCAGCCCTGGATCGGGGCGTAGCTGTGGTGCGAGCTGGCCTAGCCAGCGGGCGGACCCACCATTCGCTCGGCCTCGAGGCGTCGGGTGAGCTCCTGGATCTGGTAGCGCAGCGGAGCGCGCTCGAGGATCTCACGGTTCACGGACTCGTAGGCAGTGCGCGCCGCCGTGTGATTTCGGCCGAACAGCCGGCCGATCTCGGCCAGGGAGGCGTCCGTGAAGCGGTGGCACAGGTACATGGCGAGCTTGCGCGGAAGCAGTACGTCGCGTCGTCTGGAGCGCTGGGCGAGCACCGCGGCATTGGTCCCGAAGAATCGCGTCACCACGTTCACGATTTCCGTGGGAGTCAGGGTGCGCCCCGGCGCCTCGGGGGTCACCTTGCGCAGTGAAGCCTCGGTGAGCTCGAGGTCGATGGGACGCTCGAGGAGGACGGCACTCGAGACCAGCTGGGTGAGTACCCCCTCCAGGTCCCGAACGGATCCGCGCACGCCCTCCACCAGGCGTTCGAGGCAGTCCTCGGGAAGTCGTACGCCGCCGGCGGAGGCCCGGGCCCGCAGGATCTCGCGGCGCAGGCTCGCGTCGGGCGGCTCGATCTCCGCCACCAGCCCGCTCGCCATCAGCGAAGCGCTGCGAGCGTCGAAGCCGTCCAGATCCCGGGGGATGCGGTCGGCGGTGATCACCAGCGGCCGGTCCGCGGAGCGCAGGTGCTGGAGGGTGTGGAAGAGCTCCATCTGGGTGGCTGCCTTGCCGGAGAAGAACTGCACATCTTCGAGCACCAGCAGCTCGCAGTGCTCTCGAAAGCGGCGCTTGAACTCCGCCGTCCCGCCGGAGCGGATCGAAGCCATGAGCTGGTTCGTGAAGGCCTCGGCGGAGGCGTAGACGACGCGGTCCCGACCGGCGCGCCGGGCCTCGCGGACCACCGCACGGGCCAGGTGGGTCTTGCCCAGCCCGGAGGCGGAGGCGAGGAACAGGGGACTCGCACCTCCCTGGCGCCCGCGGGCCAGCGCATAGGCGGCCTCCCGAGCGAGTGCGTTGCAGGGGCCCACCACGAAGGTCTCGAAGCAGAGCGGCAGCGAAGGCTGAGCGAGTCGCTCCGGGCTCGCCTCCGGCGCCGCCCTCGCCGGCCCGGGTGTCGCCGGGACCGCCCGGGCAGGGCCCGGGGGGAAGCCGGGAGCTGCCGCCAGCGACTCCGGTTCGGTCTCCGCGCGGACCTCGAGCTTCACCCCGACGCCGCGACCCGCCTCTAGGGCGGCGCAGCGGGTAATCGTCTCCAGGTAGCGGCTGACCCGCTCGCGATGCAGCTCCGAGCGGCAGACGAGGCGGAGCCCATCCGGCTGCAGCTCGGGCTGCAGCGGTTTCACCCAGGCGTCGAGCGTGAGCGCGGGCACCTCACCGTCGAGGCGCCGCACCACGCCTTTCCACAGATCAGGGGGGTCGATCACGTGGCCCTGCGATTCTCGGAGCTTTTGGATGCTTTTCGAAGATTCTGCGGGAATTTCCCGCCTCTCACCCCTAGTGAGGCCGGGATTGAACCACAGCCCGCCGACTCCTGGCAACGGCCATCCCGGCGAATCGGATGACTCGCCCTACACCGTGCAGGTGCAGCCATTCTCCGTCGGAGAACCAGC
>JBDLIK010000915.1:0-1676 GCA_039714895.1 Myxococcota bacterium
CGATAGCGGAGGATCCCCTTCTCGCCGTCGATGAAGGTGATGGCGCTGCGGCAGGAGCCGGTGTTGGCATAGCCCGGGTCCAGGGTGATGTAGCCCGTCTGCGCGCGCAGATCGGCGATGTCGATGGCTCGCTCGCCCTCACTGCCCTCGATCAAGGGGAGCGCGACGCGCTGGTCGCCGATCCGGAGTTCTGCCACTTCGGCCACGGGAGGCTCCTTTCGCTGATCGAGTCCGGGAAGGGGTCGAGGAGACGCCGGGCAGGGTAGCCAAGCACCCCGGCGTGGGACAAACCCGGGTTGGCGCTCACCCGGTGCGCCTCACGGATCGGCCATCCGGGCGGAGTCTTGAGCGGCAGCTGGAGGCGGGTCCTCGACCCGCGAGCCGTCCTGGGGGCCGCGCGGGCCCACCAGCAGCAGGCCGCGACGCCCGCTCCGAAAGCGAGCCAGCACCTCGACCGGGATGCGTTCCTGCACCTCCTCGAGCTCCTCTTGCCGGACCACGAGCACCCGGCCGCCCGCCGCGATGAAGCGCTCGACACCTTCGAGTGTCTCCTCCCAGACCACGGGACGATCGCCGTAGTAGCGAAGCCCGGCGACGCGGGGTCGCTGACCGTACAGGCCGATGCGACCGTCCTCCCCCGTCCACCGGGCCGCGGCCACGGCGATGGGACGGGGAGATTTCCCGGGATCGAGGGCCGGCAGGGCCACCAGGAAGGTGGCGAGCTCAATCCCGAACACCGTGGCCACCGGGATCCACAGCCGACGGGACAGGGGGGCGCTGGCGGGGACCCGGCGCCAGGCGAGGATCGAGAGGAGCACCGTCGCCCCCGCCAGCAGCCCGAAGATGCTGAGCCGCGCCATGTGGACGTCCGGTTGCGGGAAGAAAGGCGCCAGGCTGGCGGCCGCGGCCACGATGGCCAGCAGCCCGAACAGGAACGCCGTCCCCCAGGAGAGGGCTCGGGGGAGGCGATCTCGACCCTCGAGTGTGCGCAGCAAGGCGTCCGCACACAGCAGCGCCAGGGCCGGAAACGTCGGCATCAGGTATACGCCGCGCTTGCCCGCCGAGACGCTGAAGAAGACGACGCTGGCGCCCACCCAGGCCAGCAGGAAGATCCAGGCGCGCGCGGCCACCGCGTCCTCCGGGCGACGGGTGAAGACACTCCGGCGGCCCGCGAAATAGATGAGGGGCCAGAGCAGCGTCCAGGGCAGGAAGTCGCCCGGCAGGTGATAGAGGTAGTAGTAGAAGGGGCGGACGTGGGAGCTGCCGGTGAAGAAGCGCTGAAGGACGCCCCTCCCCACCGCCTCGTCGAGCCATTCCGGCGGCGCCAGCGCCGCAGCCGCCAACAGCCAGGCCAGAGCGGGGCCGAGGGAGAGGAGCAGGGCCGGCAGCGGGAGGAAGGAGGGGAGGGTGCGCAGGCGGCGGCGGGCCGCCAGCGTGGTGGCCATCACCAGGACGGGCACCAGGAAGCCCACCGGCCCCTTGACGAGTAGCGCGGCCCCCAGAGCGGCATGCATCGCCAGCAGGTTGCGCCGGCGCGAGCCCATCCCCTCGCTGAGCCGCCAGAAGGCGACGAGCGCCAGGGTCTCGAAGAGCGCCAGCAGCACGTCGAGCTGCGCTCGGCGCGCCATCCAGGCGAAGTCGAAGGTGGTGAGGAGGAGGGCTCCCCCGAGCAGCCC
>JBDLIK010000916.1:0-1675 GCA_039714895.1 Myxococcota bacterium
GCGCCGCGGACCCCGTCCTCCCCCACGCCGTGCACGGTAGCGAACCGCAGAGGGGTGGCCGTGAACGGCCGGGATAGCAGCCTCATCGTCTCGCCGGTTGCTCCGTCACCGGCGCGACCGGCTCAGCCCGGGTGGGGAGCGCCCTCGCCAGCAGGGCCACCGCCAGCAGCAGCCCACCGGCCAACCAGAAGGGGGCTGCGTCCTCCCGGTCGTAGAGCCAGCCGGCGGCCACCGGACCCACCACCCGCGCCAGGGAAGCGGCCGACTGAAAGGTCCCCATCGCGATCCCGCGTCTCTCGGGCTCCGCCGCCACCGACACCAGGCTCATGAGGCTCGGCTGCACGATCGCCCGACCCACTGCGGCAACCCCGAGCGGGGCCAGGAGCACTCCCACCGAGGGCGACGCGGGCAGCGCCAGAAACGCGCCCGCCAGCAGCCCGGTGCCCGCGATCACGAGCGTTCGTTCGGCGAAGCGCTCGGACAGCGCCTTCATTCCGCCGCCCTGGATTCCGCCCATCACCACCGCCATCCCCACCAGGATCAGGGCGACCTCGCGTGCGTCGTAGGAGAAGCGGTCCATCATGAAGAAGGCAAAGACCGTCTCCAGCTGGGTCACGGCCACCGAGAAGAGGAGGTTGGAGAGGCAGAGCCAACGGATCAGCGGGTCGCGCAGCACGGTCAGGCGACGGACCTCGGCCCCTTGCCCATCGGCTCGAGCGTGACGCGGCGGCTCCCGCAGGGAGAAGACGGCCTGGCCGAAGTTCAGCGCAGCGAGCCCTGCCGCCACGAGCATGGGCACCGCGTAGCCGTAGGGAGCGAGGATCCCGCCGATGGCCGGGCCCAGCACGAAGCCCACGCCGAAGCTGGCCCCCAGCATTCCCATCCAGCGGGTGCGCTCGTCCTCGCCGGTGACGTCGGCGATGTAGGCCGAGGCGACTCCGACGTTCGCCGCGAAGCAGCCGCCCAGGATCCGCGCGAGAAAGAGCCACTCGAGCGAATCCGCGAGCCCCATCGCCAGAAGCGAGAGGCTGGTTCCGGCGACGGTCAGCAGCATCACCGGGCGCCGTCCGATCCGATCCGAGAGCCGGCCCCAGAGTGGCGCACAGACGAACTGGGCGGCCGCGTAGACCATGAGCAGGAAGCCGAGGCGGGTCGCATCGGCGCCGAACTCCCGGGCATAGAAGGGGAGGATCGGCATCACGATCCCGAACCCGACGAGGTCGAGGATCACGACCCCGAACAGGACGGGCAGGGTGGCTCTCGATCGTTCGGCGGGAATGACGGCCTCAGCGGCAAGACGGATGAGGGTTTTGAGCTACAGGTGCTCAGCGCGGATCCGGGACCGACGCGAGTGGCTCGTCGATGCTGGACCCGCCGGCCTCTGCGTTGCGAGGGTAGCGCTGCCGATCCGCTCGCAGTCTACGGCCCCCAGCGTCTCTACCACAATCGCTCTCGGGCGCGGGGCCGAGGATGCCCGAGATGCACAGCCAGGTGAGGGTCTCGCGACACAACGTATCGCCGAAGTCCCAGAGCAAGCACCCAACGTGCATCCACGCGCCGGGCAGCCCAACGGATTGGCGCGCAGCTGCTACCGCGGGCTTGGCTGCAACAGACTCTGGTACCGTTCTGGCGTCGTGGCTCAGGTGCCGTGGCGCTGGTGGTCAGCGCCCGCGGT
>JBDLIK010000917.1:0-1669 GCA_039714895.1 Myxococcota bacterium
GGGCGAGCCCCTCGAGCACGAGTGGACCCCGAGGCCGCGCGGACGGACCGGCGGGGCCGGGGGTGGGCGAGGGCGGGACCGGGTCGATTCCCGGTTCCGATCTCCGATGTGCCTTGTCCCCGCCTCCGTTCGCTTCCGGTGCCGACCCTCGGCGGGCACCGCGCTCAAAAGATCCATTGGGCCTCAAAGAGGCCGCGGCGTCAAGAGAAATTAGCATCTTGATTGCTAAAACAGTGGTCGCTGGGTGAGGGAAGCGCCGCAGATTCTGCGCCCCGAGAGGCGGGCTCCGAGAGCCACGGGCGGGGTGGGCGCGTGCGTGGCAGACTGGAGCCATGGCCGCGGCAGCGCAGGTCCTCTTCGACTACGCGGACGCCCCGGTTCGGGTTCGAGACGACCTCCTCGACGCCCATCGACGGGCCTGGGAGCGGCTCGCTCGGCCCGGCACCTGGTGGAGCGGGGTCGAACGCGTGGCGCTTGCCGCGCTGGTTCGCGGCGCGGAACGCTGCGCGCTCTGCCTGCAGCGCCGCGAGGCGCTGTCGCCGCTGGCCGTCGAGGGCAATCACGACCACGAGGGGGTCTTGCCCGAGGCGGCGGCCGAGGCGGTTCACCAGATCACCAACGATCCGGCCCGTCTCTCCCGCACCTGGTTCGACAAGACGCTGGCCGGCGGCCTCTCGGACGCGCAGTACGTGGAGATCGTCGGCGTCGTGGTGACGGTTCTCTCCGTCGACCGTTTCTGCCGGGCGCTCGGCATGCCCCTGCGGGCGCTGCCCGAACCCCGGCCCGGCGAGCCCTCGCGGCAGCGGCCGCCCGGGGCGCTCCCCGAAGCCGCTTGGGTGCCCATGATCAAGGAGAGCCGCGCCACCGGCTCCGAGGCCGATCTCTATGGCATGCCCCGCACGGGAAACGTGCTCCGCGCGCTCTCTCTGGTTCCCGACGAGGTCCGCAGCCTCCTCGACCTCTCCGCCGCGCACTACCTGACGTCGGAGCAGATGCTCAACCTGCGCGCTGGGCGTACCCTGAACCGGCGCCAGATGGAGCTGGTGGCGGGAAGGGTCTCGGCGCTCAACGAGTGCTTCTACTGAACGTCTTCGCACGCCCTGCTGCTCCGGGCGAGCGGCGAGACGACGGGCAACCCGGTGGATCCGCGGGCCGTGACGGACGATGCGGCGGCGGAGGGAAGCGGGGTGGAGCGGGCCGCGGAGCTGCTGGCCTTCGCCGAGGCGGCGGTGGTGGGTGAGCCCGGGCCGTTGGACGACACAAGGGGACGTCTGCTGGCCGCCGTCGGGCCCGAGGGCCTGGTGGATGCCGCAGCCGTCGTGGCGAACTTCGAGCGCATGGTGCGCATCGCGGACTCCACCGGCATTCCCCTCGACGCACCGGTGGCGGCCATGACCTCTGACCTGCGCGAGGAGCTGGATCTGCGCAGCTACGGGTCGGCGGCCAACACCCCCGAGCCCGGCGTGCTGATGCGGGCCGGCGGTGCCGTCCTGCGCCGTGTCGCCCCCCGCCTCCTGGTGCTGGCAGCGAAGGGCCTCGCCCGGCGGAGCGGGCGCCAGGCCCCCCCCTAGGGAGTCCCCCCGGCTCTGCCGGGGAGGCAGTCGAAGTTTGACAGTTCCGGGATGAGAAACTCCCCCTCGTGAGCCGCTCAGAGCATCGCGAGAGGGAG
>JBDLIK010000918.1:0-1664 GCA_039714895.1 Myxococcota bacterium
AGCGGCCTGCTCACGGACGAAACCAGCCAGAAGATCGACGCGGCCCTCGATGCCTTCGCGAAGCTCTTCTCGCCCTCGAAGGCGGCAGCCTAAGGAACGGGACGTGCCGAGCCTCAAGGACATCCGGCGGCGGATCCAGAGCGTCCAGCAGACGCAGCAGATCACGCGCGCCATGCGCATGGTGGCCGCCGCCAAGCTGCGCCGTGCGCAGGACGCCATCCTGGCGGCGCGCCCCTACGCGGAGCGCATGCGCGGCACCCTCGCCGAAGTGGTGCGTGGCGACGCCGAGCCCCAGCATCCGCTGCTGCTGGCGCGCTCCGAGGTCCAAGAGGTCGAGGTCGTGACGATCGCGTCGGATCGGGGCCTGTGCGGCGCGTTCAACGGCAACATCCTCAAGACCTGCGACGCGCTGATCCAGCAGCAGGAGGCCGCGGGGCGGAAGCTGTCGGTGGCAGCCGTGGGCCGCAAGGTGCTGGAGTACCATCGCGCTCGCCGCCGGGACGCGATCACCCGGAGCTGGGCGGGGAGCGCCCAGGTTGGCTACGCCCAGGCGGTGGAGGTGGCTCACCACGTCTGCGGGCGCTTCCTGGCTGGAGACGTGGACGAGGTGTGGCTGGTGCACAGCGAGTTCGTCTCCACCATGACCCAGCGCCCGCGCCGGGTGCAGCTGCTGCCGGTGGCGCCCGGGGGTGAGGCCGCGGCCGGCGACGAGGCCCCCTACGACATCGAGCCCAACGCGGAGGCACTGCTGCGGGTGCTCGTTCCCAAGGCCATCGAGGTGGAGATCTTCCGGGGGCTCCTCGAGAACCAGGCCGGGGAGCACGCCGCACGCATGGCGGCCATGGAGAGCGCGACGCGCAACACCGAGGAGCTCATCGCGAGCCTCACTCTGCAGTACAACCGCGCCCGCCAGGCCGCGATCACGAAAGAGCTCGTCGAGATCGTTTCGGGAGCCGAAGCGCTCTAGAGAATCCGTCCGGCGGGCCTGGGTCCCGCCCCCGAACGCGAGGAGAACCAGATGGGTGGAGCAGCTGGGAAGGTCGTGCAGGTGATGGGGCCCGTGTTGGACGTGGGGTTCCCGCCGGGTGAGCTCCCCGAGATCTTCACCGCGCTTCGACTCACCAACCCGGGCATCGACGAGAGGGACGACAATCTGGTCGTCGAGGTCGCCCAGCACCTGGGCGAGAACACCGTGCGCTGCGTGGCCATGGACACCACCGAAGGGCTCGTGCGCGGCCAGCCCGTCACCAACACCGGAGACAAGATTCGCGTGCCCGTCGGCCCCGCCACCCTCGGCCGCATCATGAACGTGATCGGCGAGCCGGTGGATGAGCGCGGACCCATCGAGAGCCAGACCACCTATCCCATCCACCGCGCCGCACCCGAATTCGTCGAGCAGTCCACCTCCGTGGAGATGTTCGAGACCGGCATCAAGGTCGTGGACCTGCTGGCCCCGTATCCGAAGGGGGGCAAGGTGGGTCTGTTCGGCGGCGCCGGCGTGGGCAAGACCGTCGTGCTGATGGAGCTCATCAACAACATCGCCCAGGAGCACTCGGGCTACTCGGTGTTCGGTGGGGTGGGTGAGCGCACCCGCGAGGGCAACGACCTTGATGCCGGTCTCGACCATCTCCACGGAGGTGGACTGCTCGACGAATTCGGGTGCG
>JBDLIK010000919.1:0-1663 GCA_039714895.1 Myxococcota bacterium
GGAAGCCGGGTAATGCCGGTGGAGGGAAGGGGCCCTGGTTCAAGGTCAGCGCAGGAAGCGGCGAGAGCCAGGAGATTGGCGATGAGCCTACGAACTCCGGAGAAGGTTGAGAAGCTGCAGGCGGCGTTGTACGCCAAAGCGAAGGGATCTCCCGGGTATCGGTTCTATGCCCTGTACGACAAGGTGTACCGCGGTGACGTTCTCGACTTCGCCTACCGGCTGTGCCTCCGAAATGGAGGGGCGCCGGGAGTGGACGGGGAGCGTTTCGAGGACATCGAGGCGCACGGGCTGGAGCGGTGGCTGGGAGAATTGACGGAAGAGCTCAGGAGCAAGACCTACCGACCCCAAGCCGTGCGGCGAGTCTGGATCCCGAAGCCCGACGGAACCCGGCGCCCGCTGGGAATCCCGACGGTCCGGGACCGGGTGGTGCAGACGGCGGCGGTCCTCGTCCTCGAACCCATTTTCGAGGCCGACCTGTCGCCCGAGCAGTACGCCTACCGGCGGGGTCGCAGCGCGCTGGACGCCGTGCAAGCGGTGCACCAGCTGCTGAACACGGGGTATACGGAGGTCGTGGACGCGGATCTGAAGGGGTACTTCGATGAGATCCCGCACGCCGAGCTGATGAAATCGGTGGCCCGTCGCGTGAGCGATCGGCACCTGCTGCACCTGATCAAGATGTGGCTCGAAGCACCGGTGGAAGAGGTCGACGATCGGGGTCGCACGCATCGAACGACTCGCAATAAGGATCGGGGTCGGGGCTGCCCGCAAGGGGCTCCGATCTCACCGCTGTTGGCAAATCTCTACATGCGCCGTTTCGTCCTGGGATGGAAGAAGCTGGGACATGAGTCGCGCCTGCGGGCGCGGGTGGTCTCCTATGCGGACGATCTCGTGATCTGTTGCGGTGGAAGTGGGGAGGCCGCGATGGCGGCCATGCGTATGATGATGAAGAAGCTCAAGCTGCCGTTGAACGAGACCAAGACCCAGCTCCGACAGATCCCGGACGAATCGGTCGACTTCCTGGGCTACACCATCGGTCGCTGCTACTCGCCTCGGACGGGTCGGGCCTATGTGGGCACGCGCCCGTCTCGAAAGGCAGTGCAGCGGGTCTGTCGCGAGGTAAGCGGCTTGACGAGCCGACGGTGGTTGCTCCTCGACGCCAGTGAACGCGTGGTACGGCTCAACCGACTCCTGGTCGGCTGGTCGAACTACTTTCGTCTTGGCCCGGTGAGCCAGGCCTACCGCTGTGTGGATATGCACACGCGAGAAAGGCTCCGACAGTGGCTATGCGAGAAGCACAAGGTGGCGGGTCGGGGGACTTCACGATTCCCCGACGACTACCTCCACCACGAGCTGGGCCTGGTCCGGCTCGCGCCGCGAACGCACAGTCTTCCGTGGGCGAACGCGTGAGTCCTTGTCCGAAAGCCGGATGCGGGAAAACCGCACGTCCGGTTTGACGAGCGGGACGTGGAAACGGAGCAGGGAATGACGAGTGAGGCACCGGCAACCGAAAGGGTCGGCAACAGATGGGTCATTCCCACACCACCGCGCCACATCTCGACTCTACTGATCCCTCGTCGCGAGGGCGCAGAGCGTGCCGGAGATTCGCGGCCCCCGGACTGGAGGTCGCCGAAGGCGTACCTGAAGGTACGTCGAGGCGGCCGGA
>JBDLIK010000920.1:0-1663 GCA_039714895.1 Myxococcota bacterium
ACGGTGTCCCTGCGGGCTGGAGCCATCCAGCTTCCCGCGGCGAGTGAACCGGCTCCCATCACGAAGTGGCCGAGCATCTTGCCAACCAGCCAGGGCACAGATCGCTCCACTGCCCCGAGGCGTCCGAGCACCTCGACCACGGCGCCGTCCACGAGCGGCACGACGGCGATGGCCGCCGGCAGGACGAGCAGCCAACGGATCAACTTGAGAGCGGACGCGACCATCGTCTTCGGCCTCCCGGGCACTGCATTCTCTAGCAGATCGCCGAAGAACCCCACGGCGCTCGTAACTCGACTACCCGGGGTTCTTCAGCGACCTGCACTAGTCTCTGAGGTTGGTGCCGAGCAGGGCTTCGAGCCGGGTGAGACCGAGCTGGTAGTCGAAGCGTCTGCGGATGAGGTCGACTTCGGCCTGGAGCAGGGTGATCTGTGCGGCCTGCAGGTCCAGGATGGTGGCGAGTCCGAGCCGGTAGCGCTCCTGCGTGACCCGGAGGTCCTCTCTCGCCAGCTCGACCGTCTGCACGGCGAGGTCCAGCGAGGCCACCGCCGCGTCGATCGTCCCCATCGCCTGGTCCAGGTCCTTCCTCAGCCTGAGCTCCGCCGCCCGCTCGGCCGAGTGCGACTGGTCCGCCCGCGCCCGGGCCGTGTACAGCTGGCTCTCGCGGCTGAACCCGTTGAACAGCGGCAGCGACCCCGACAGCGACAGCGACCAGCTGCGGCTCTGCGGCGGGTACTCGATGTTCGACCACGCCCAGCCCCCGCGAAACGTCAGCGTCGGCAGGTACGCCGACTTCGCGCTCGCCACCGCCGCCTCGTCCGCCGCCGCCTGCGCCCGCGTGCTCACCAGGCTCGGTGCCCCCGAGAGGGCCATCGACAGGATCTCCTGCCGGGTGTACGGCAGACGCGCCGCCTCCAGCTCCGCCGTCTCCACCGGCTCCAGCGGCTCCGTAACCCCCACCGCCTCCGCCAGCGCGTACCGGCTGTTCCTCGCGCTGTTCTCCACCGTCAACAGCGCCACCCGCGCGTTGTTCAGGTCCACCTGAGACCGCAAGACGTCCGACCGCGTCGCTCGACCCAGCTCCAGCCGCTGCTCCACGAACGCCAGCTGGTCCTCCTGACGACGCACCCGGTCCTCCTCCACCCGCACCAGCTCCCGGTTCGCCACCGCGTTGAAGTACGAGATCTTCACTCCCTCGGACGTCGTGTACTCCGCCTCCCGGTAGCGCGCCTCACTCGCCTCCACCCCCAGCTTCGCTCCCTTCAGGTCCGTGAACCGCCGGAAGCCCCGGAACAGGTCCACGCTCCCCGCGAGCTGCGCCGTGTAGCTCGTCGTCGTGATCGCCTGCCCCGTCGGGTCCAACCGCCCGCTCGAGGCGTCCGAGTACTGGTAGTTCATGCTCAGGTTCGGCAGAAACTGACCCCACGCCGCCAACTCCTGATACCCCGCGATCTCCACCGCCGACGCCGACTGCTCCAACGACGGATTGTGCCGCTCCGCCATCCCCAACGCCTCTTCCAGCGTTACCTGCCTCACCCTCTCCTGTCCCTCCACCGACGTCGCCGTCACCAGCAACAGGAGAACCGCCAGCACCACCCGCATCGAATCTCGCATCGGACGCCTCGTTATCTGTATCTCGCCTCGAAGGGAACCACACCCGCTTCGC
>JBDLIK010000921.1:0-1652 GCA_039714895.1 Myxococcota bacterium
TGGATCGCAGGGAGACGGATGAGTCGGGCCCCTCGCCTACGAGCTACACGGTCCGGCTGAAGACCCGGCGGCCGGCGGCGCGTTGCCCGGGCAGGTAGGCGTCGAAGCACATCGCCACGTTGCGGACGAAGAGCCTGCCGAGGCCGGTGACGCGTAGCCCTCCGTCGGTTCGGCGTTCGACCAGGCCCTCGGCCTCGAGGGGAGCGAGTGCCTCGAGCTCGGGCGCGAAGTCGCGGCTGAAGTCCCTTCCGAAGCGGTCCCGGTAGCGGCCCGCGTCCACCTCCCCCTGGCACATGAGCCCCGAGATCACCTCGCGCCGAGCGCGATCTTCCTCGCTCAGCCGATGGCCGCGGAAGGTCGCGAGCCCTTCCTTCCGCACCGCCTCCTCCCAGCCGGCGAGGTCCCGTCGGGACTGCGCGTAGCCGTCGCGCAGCTCGCTGATGGCGCTGGGGCCGAAGCCCAGCAGCTCGATGCCCGGCTGCGTGGTGTAGCCCATGAAGTTGCGCCGCAGGCGTCCCTGCTGCTGGGCCCGCGCCAGCTCGTCCCCGGGCCTCGCGAAGTGGTCCATTCCCACGTGGACGTAGCCGCCCTTCAGCAGTCTCCGCACCGCGAGCACCAGCAGGCGGATGCGTTCCGCCGGCTCGGGGAGATCGGTTCGCTCGAAGCCCCGCTGCTGCTTCGCGACCCAGGTCACATGGGCGTAGCCGTAGATCGCGACGCGGTCCGGCGCGAGCTCGAGGATCGTTTCGAGGGTCCTCGCGAAGGAGGCCTCGGTCTGGAACGGGAGACCGTAGATCAGGTCGTAGCCCACGCTCCCGAAGCCGGCCGCCCGGGCCTCCGCGGTCAGCTCGGCCGTGGTCTCCAGCGGCTGGATGCGGTGCACGGCGGCCTGGACGCGTGGATCGAAGTCCTGCACTCCCAGGGAGAGGCGATTGAACCCACAGGCGCGCAGGGTGTGAACGTGCTCCACGGTGGTGACCCGGGGGTCCACCTCGATGGACACCTCGGCCCCCTCGCGCAGGCGCCAGGCGGCGGTGAGTGCCCGGAAGAGCCGGCGGATCTGGTCGGGGGCGAGATGCGTGGGCGTCCCTCCACCCCAGTGGAGCTGCGAGACGGGTCGTTCGCCCCCCATCCTGCTCCGAACGGCCTCGACCTCGCGCTCGATGGCGTCCAGATATCGCTCCGGGAGCGCGGGATCCCGGGTGATCACCCGGTTGCAGGCGCAGAAGTGACACAGGCTGCGGCAGAACGGAACGTGGGCGTAGAGGGAGAGGGGCTCCTCGCTGCCGCCCGAGGCCTCCAGGGCGCGGCCCAGCTCCCGAGGGCCGTAGTCCTCCCGCCAGGCCGGAGCCGTCGGATAGCTCGTGTAGCGCGGCGCGTCGGTCAGGTGGCGCTCGACCAGACCCGCCAGACGATCCCAGTCCATCTCCATCACCCTGCCTCGAGAGCAAGGGGCGTGCCGGCGCAGCAGCGTGCGTGGCGCGTCCTGCCTCGCCTGCTGGGGCCGTCCGCCTCACGCGCGACGCCATCCGCCTCGGAGCCGCTCCCAGCGGCGTCCTGAGCAGCCCGTCCACCGAGCCGGACGGAACGCAACTTGCACACTCCGAGGGCGTCCCTGCCACAGGAAGAAGGAGGCATCGACGTGCAGCGCA
>JBDLIK010000922.1:0-1650 GCA_039714895.1 Myxococcota bacterium
CTCCGGTCCGAGGGCCGCGAACCTGGGGCACACTTTGCGCCCTCGCGACGAGGGATCATGAATAATCCGGGCTGATATGGAGTGACCCTTGTCAAGGCTCGGTGTTCGGTAGGGCTCGTGCTTGCTGTCCTCGATGCGTGTTCTCCCCGGTCGAGCTGGAGGACGGCGGCGTGCGGCGGGAACTCTTCGACGACGAGTCACTCTGATATGCGCGGGTTGCCCACAAGGGGTAGAGCCGCATGACCGTGCTTCGTCGGGGAGATGGGCGCAGTCTAGTGTCGCGGGTCTGGAGGGGGTTCCTCCGGTCGCATAGCCCGGTCGCGCGTTCTCCCAGCCGTGCCTCGCCTGCTTCGCCGCCGTCCTCGGTTCGACCTCTCCTGGGTCTCGGGGGTGGGCCCCGATCGTCTCGGTGTTACTCGGCCGACGCTTCGGCCTGCGGGTTCATGACCGCCCACAGGAACCCGATGAGCTCGCGCCCCACGGCCACGGTGACCACGTTGTGCGCCTTGCCTCGGGCGACCATGCGTTGGTAGCGCGCGTGCAGGCGATGCTGCGCCCGATCGGCCACGGCGATCACGTGCGCGGGTTGTCCTTCGCGGCGCTTGCGCAGCCGGTAGCCCACCGCCGGCCGGTGGCGATAGTGCCAGGCCGCCTCCACCAACAGGCGCCGGGCCCGGCCGTTGCCGGCGCGCGTAATCGCACCGCGGCGCTCCTTGCCCCCACTCGACCGTTCGCTCGGCACCAGCCCGAGATAGGCCATCAGCGCGCGCGCCGTCGCGAAGCGGCGCCAGTCGTGGATCTCCGCCATCAGCGACAGCGCGGTCAGCGTGTCGACGCCCCGGAAGCAGCGCAGCCAGCCCACGGGCTCGGCCCACGGATCCTCCCCCGCGATCGCCTCGAGCTTGGCGTCCAATGCCGCGAGCCGACCGGTGAGCTGCTCGAGCGCCAGCAGGTGATCGTCGAGGATCGCCTGGTCGGGCACGTGCTCGAGACGGCGACCGCGCAACCACTCGAGGTGGGCCTGCGTCCAGGCCTTGCGCCCTTGCGTCCAGCGCAGCCCGCGGCGCAGCATGAACTTCGACAACCGGTGGCGCACGCGGATCTGATCGCGCTTGACCGCCTCGCGCGCTCGGCACAGATCGCGCACCGCCTCTTGCTCGGGCGTCGGCGCATGCACCGTCGTCAGCAACCCCCCGCGAAGCAGCTCCATCAACTTGCGCGCATCGCGCCGGTCGGTCTTGATCCGATCGCCCGGCTTGACCGGGATCAACGCCGGCGCCACGACCTGGCACCGAACATCCAGCGCCTCCAGCTCCCGCATCAGCCCATATCCCAGCGGGCCCGCCTCGTAGGCGCAGATCATCTCCTGCGCTCCGCGCCGGCGCACTCGACGCACGAAGCGGCGCAGCCCCTCCGACGTGTTCGCGAAACGGTCCTCCAACGCTTGCTCCGATCCCGGCAGCCCCATCGCCGCGTAGATCGTCTCCGGGTGCGCATCCAGACCCACGTAGGTGATATCCTCGTTCATGACCGGCTCCTTCGTATGCGGCTCTGCTGCTCTCGAGCAGCAACCCGCGGAAAAAGGGCCTTCGCGGCCCCGTACTCAGTCAACACTGAGCACGAGTCTTGCGAATGGAGCCGGTCACTCCA
>JBDLIK010000923.1:0-1648 GCA_039714895.1 Myxococcota bacterium
GATCAGCTCCCAAGGCCGGAATTGTACCAAGTGCTCACGCTCACGGAACGGTCTCGACGGTGGCCTCGAGATGAGACGTGGCCTCGAGGGAATTCGTGATGAGGCAGCTCTGCTCGGCTCGCGCAAGCAGACGCCGCGCTCGCTCCTCGTCGGTGCCCGGCGGCACGCGAAGCGATGCGCGAACCCGAAACTCGGTGAACCGGGTCACGCGTTCCACGCGGTCGAGCGTGCCCTGGACCTCGCACCCAAGAGAGACCCAGGCGAGCTTGGATGCGCGGGCGACGGCGCGAAAGGTGAGCACGTAGCAATCCGCGATCGCGGCGACGAGAAGAGTCTCCGGAGGCCACTGGTCGCCCGGGCCCCCGAACTGTGAGGGAGGGGCCGAACGGAGCGAGGGAACACCCAGGTCGTCCCCACCGTTGCGGAATCTGTCCGCAAGGCGGCCGTGGCGTTGAGTTCCGAGCAGAACGTGATTCGTTACCTCCTCACGCATCGGACCTGCTAGCCGTCCGAGATCCGCCACGGCACGGGGACTTTCACCCCGCAAGACCCGCAGCCTTGTCGGCTGCTCCCAGAGCCGGGGGGACTCCCGATGGGCTAAGATCGTTCGGTCGCTGGATCCCGAGCTGGCAGCTCAGATCCCTCGTTGAGGCGCCGGGCGGGGCCAGCAGAGCTCTTCTTCCGCTCATACGCGCCTGGCAGGGCGAGACATAGACAGTTCGTCGTCTGGCGTGATCACCCGCCGGCTACGAGCGAAGATGGCAGATTCTGCAAGTGCTGAGCGTCGCTGAAACCGGAGCTTCGACCGGCCGAACGGCGATTCATCGCGACCCCTGGAGTTGGAGCGTCGCGCTCGCAGCGGTTCTTGTCTGCCTGCCGTTCATGCACTATGTGGGTTTCCTCGGCGACGAGGGCGTGCTGCTGAGAGGCGCCCAGCGCATGCTCGCCGGCGACCTGCTCTACGAGGACGTCTTCGCGATCCTGCCGCCGGCGCCCTTCCTGATCACCGTCCTCTGGTTCGACCTCGTCGGTGACAGCTGGGTCGCCGCGCGGTTGCTCGGGATGCTGGTGATCGCGGGCATCGCTGTGACCACTTATCGCGTGTGCCGCCCCCTCGCCCCCGTGCCGTGGGTGTCGGCTCTCGTCGTGTGTCTCTGGCTCGTCTGGTCCCAGGGACTCTGGTCCGGGCTGAATCACCATTGGCTCACCACACTATTCACCATCGGATCCGTGGGCTGCGTGCTCGCCGCGCTGAGACAGCCCGACGCTCCGCTGCGTGCGGCCACGCTCGCGGGAGTCCTGGTTGGCTCGGCGGGAATGACAACCCCGGCGCGAGGGGCGCTCCTGCTACTGGGAGTCGCGCTCATCCTTGCCACGAGCGGCCTGCCTCGCCGTGCTCTGGTCTGCTTCTCCGCCGGCGTCGCGACCGTGCCCTTCGCGCTCGGCGCTTGGCTCGCCTACCAAGGCACGCTGCAAGCCGCGTTCGATGACATCATCCTGTTCAACCTTCACCACTACAGCACAACCCAGAGCGTCGTGTTCGGGGCGGGGGCGAGTGCGCAGAGTCAACCACTCGTCATCGCGATACCTTTGGCCTTCGCTTTAGCGGCCTTGGGCACCGTGTTGGCGCGCGGCCGAACGCTTCGCG
>JBDLIK010000924.1:0-1648 GCA_039714895.1 Myxococcota bacterium
CGGTGGTGATCGTGATCACCCGGGTGCCCTTCATGCGCGCCTCGGTCAGGAAGTGCGCGTCGGGCATCTTGGTGGAGATCCAGTTCATGCCCCAGAGGATCGCGACCTTCGAGTACTCGACGTTGGCGAGGTCGAAGTCGATGGTCTGCTGGCCGCAGACCATGGGGTGGCCGGGGGGCAGGTCGGTGTGCCAGGTGTAGTTGTCGAATCCCGTGCCGCCCTTCGCCTCCTCCGGCGGCACGCCGCGGAGGTGGGCGTCGAGCAGGGCCATCGAGTTGGCCTGCCGGTACTGGCCGAAGAGCTTGATCGAGCCGAGCACCGGCATGCCGCCGCGGAACTTGAGCGTCCGCGTTCCCGCGCCCTCGGTGGCCTCCACCATCGCCGGGTGGTAGTCCTGAGCCAGCAGCCGCTGGGCGCCCTTGTCGCCCGAGTAGTAGCGGGCGAGGTGCGTCTGGACCTTGGCCACCAGGGCGTAGGCCTCCTCCCAGCTGATGGTCACGAAGGTGTCCTCGCCGCGCCGGAAGAGCTCGGCGGGAGGCAGCCCGTTCTCGTCCCTCGGGAAGTCGCGCTCGACCCAATGCATGAAGCCCTGGCGGACCTTCGGGGCCTTCACCCGGCGGTCGCCGGTGAAACGCCGCACCACCGCGATGCCCTTGTTGCAGTGACGGGGGTCCCAGCGCTGAGAGGCCTTGGTGCCGTAGACGTCGGTCGCCTGGTGATAGCGCTGGGTCGGACTGCAGCGCGTGATCACGCCGTTCTTGACGTAGGCCTGGAGGTAGCAGTTGTGGGTGCAGTTCGGGGTGCAGACGAAGACGAAGGAGTCGTCGTAGGCGTAGACGTCGCGGTAGAGCGTCTCCCAGTCGCGGTTCGGGTATTCGGCGAGCGGGTTGCCCTGGGCGGAGGCAGGCCTCAAGACGGACAGCGAAAGCAGCTCCCCGGCGGCGATGGCCCCGAGCGTCGCCGACGCCCCCTTCAAGAACTCCCGTCGCTTGATCCCTGAGCCGGACCCCATCTCGTCCCCCCCGATGGCGGCGAGCCACCGTCCACGCTCGCCTGCCGGATGCGGGCGAGCTGCCGCCGGCCACGGAAACGAGCCCGGCACTCCGCGAGTCACGCCCCCCACCCATGCGCGGCGACGACCTGGGGCGAAGCAAGGGGCATGCCACCGCTGGGGGCCGCTCAGGCCACCGCCTGGGCGCTGCAGTGGGACAGACTGGGACAGAAACCCGTCCTGCTGTGGCAATTGGGAGCTTCGTCCGCTGGAGAAGGGCTGGCTTCCGTGGGTTTTTACCCACCCATCTCCATCGCTGCTGCTTCGAGGGCTACTTCCCGGCCATGCTCATCTTGTCGAGCGCCCGTAGCCCTTCAAGCCGCGATCGACCGCTACGGAAACTGCGAGGTACGTCAGCAGGAACGCTCCCAGGTCGAATCCGATCTCCGTCCGGGCGAGGAGCTTCGACACCGCGAAGGCAGACACCGCTCCGACGACGCCCGGGACGAACCGGAGAATCAGCTGCATTTCCGACCTCGCTCGGGGATTCCCGCGCTTCCTGCCTCAACCGATCCCGTCGGCTTCTTCGTGCAGCCCGCTCCGGAAGTCGGGATGGGCGATCTCGGCCAGAGCGCGGGCGCGGTCGCCGACCGTCAG
>JBDLIK010000925.1:0-1647 GCA_039714895.1 Myxococcota bacterium
AGGCAAGCAGAAGCACGTCCGCGAGGCGACCGACCTGATCGAAGCGGCGGGGTCCCCCGAGGCCCTGATCCGCGAGTTGGGCCGGGGCGACCTCACGCTCAAGCAGGTGGGCAACGTGAAGAAGAAGCTGCCGCGCTCGCTGGCCCTGGAGATAGCCCTGAACGACGATTCGGAGCGGCGGCTCATGCAGCTCGAGATCGACGCGATCGAGGCCCGCTGGCGGGAAGAAGAGGAGATCGCGGCGATCATCGACGGCGAGCTGACGCCGCTGCCGGCGGGGGTTGAGCTACCGCGGGCCTAGGTGGCCGGCTCGGGCCAGATTGGCGCCTGCGCCACGGGGTCGTAGCCGTTAGGCACGGCCAGCGCGCGTACGATTTCGATGAAGCGCGGGTCTTCGCGCAGTGGGTCGTATTGCGGCCTCGTGCCGATTGTGGGCAAATCGCCCGCCCCCACGTCTCGTAGCGCCTGCAGGTACTCCAACGCCGCCTCGTGGTCGCCGAGCGCGAGCTCCAACTGGTGGCGCGCGCGTGGCTCCAGGCCTTCGGTCGCGGCCAGCGCGGCCAGGGCTCGCTCGCGCCAGGTGCGATCCACGATCCCCCTACCGACCACACCCCAGGCGACCGGGTCTGGCAAGCCCACGCCGGTCGCGTAGGCGATCGATGCCTCCGCGGCCTCAGCGGGCGTCAGACCCAGCGTGTCCGCGAGCCAGACGAGAGGGCCGCCAAATGCCGCCGGCTCGAGTCCGGCAGCGACCTCGTGCTGCTCGCGGGCCGCGGCGGCTTCGCCGGCGAGCAACAGCAGGGTCCCGTACCCGTCCCGGATCAGTCCGGACAGCGGGTCCAGCCGCACGGCCAGCTCGAGGTGCGGCCGAGCCTCCTCCACCCGACCCGCGTTGCGCATGAAGCCACCGAGTGATCGCTGTGCGTGCGCGTACGAAGGACGCAGGGCGATCGCCCTGCGCAGGGCTCGCTCGGCGAGGGTCCGGTCCAGGTCGAATTCGCCCGCGAGCACGCCGGCGGACGTCCACGCCTCGGCCAATTCCGGGTCGAGCGCCAGCGCGTGGAGCGCGGCGAGCCGCGCCTCCGGGACGAGTCGGAGCGCCGATGTGTCCCGAAACGCCAGCCCGTCGATTGCATCGGCGAGTCCGCTCCAGGCGAGCGCAAAAGAGGAGTCCAGGGCGAGCGCCCGTCGGAAATGTTCGACCGCCTCGCGCAGCACCGGCACGTCGCGCGTGTGCCATTTCTGGCGACCCAGCAGGTACTCGTCGTAGGCGGCCACGTTCTCGGTGCCGCCGCGCATGCGCGCGGCATCCTCCCCGCGCAGTCGCGGCAGCAGCGCAGAGACCACGGACGCCGCGATCTCGTCCTGCAGCGCCAGGAGCCCTTCGAGGGGTCGGTCGAAATCTTCCGACCAGATCTGGAAGCCTCCCTCGGCCTCGATGAGCTGGACGGTGATCCTCACGCGGCTTTCCGAACGGCGCACGCTCCCCTCCAGCACCGTCTCGACACCGAGCGAGTCGGCGATGGTCCGCACGTCCACGTCCTCCCCCTTGAAGGCGAAGGAGGACGTTCGCGCGGCGACCCTCAGGTCGTCCAGGCCCGCCAACGCGTTCAGCAGCTCCTCGGAGAGCCCGTCGCCGAAGTAGTC
>JBDLIK010000926.1:0-1643 GCA_039714895.1 Myxococcota bacterium
ACCGGACCGTATCGCGGTGACGGCGCTGAATCCCGGCTGGGTGGCCACGGACATGGGCACGCCGGCGGCCCCCCTGCAACCGGACCAGGTCGCGGCTTCTTTGATGGGCGTCCTGGACAGCCTCGGGCTCGCCGACTCGGGGAGCTTCATCGACCACCGCGGAAGGGCGGTGCCCTGGTAGCCAGGCTAGGGCGTCGCTGCGAACTCCTTCGTCCGCGCTTGCGAGCCGTTCCGTGTGCGGCATACCCTGCCTGGGGGACAGCGCCTGTGAACCGTTGACCGACGTGCGTGCGCGAACGGGAGGACCGCATGCAAGAAAGTGTCTCGGATCCTCTGAGGCAGGCCTTCGTCGACGCCCAGCAGGTCTTCCTGAGTCGGTACGGGGTCAACGCAGCTTCGCGTTTCGTAGACGTGCCGTCCATCGGCGGCAGGGCCCACGCGCTGGTTACGGGGGAAGGCCCGCCCGTGGTGATGCTGTCGGGTCTCGGAAATCCCGGCGCCATGTGGGCCCCCCTGATGGCCGAGCTGAACGGCTTTCGGCTCGTTGCCATCGATCTGCCGGGGTTCGGGCTCACGGACGCCAAGCCCGAGATGGCCCGAGACCCCCGCAAATCCGCGGTTCGCTTTTTCGAGGATGCTCTCGGCGCGCTGGGGCTGGACAGCCCGCCGATCATCGCCAACTCGCTGGGCTCGTTATGGTCGATGTGGCTCGCCCTGGACCGTCCGGGCAGGGTCGCGAAGCTGGTGCACGTCGGCGCGCCGGGGTCGATCCCGGGCCTCACCCCTCCGCTGCCGTTCCGCCTGCTCTCGGTTCGCCCCCTGGGGCGGCTGCAGACGCGACTCCAGCCTCCTTCGCCCGCGGGGATCGCCCAACTGAGCAAGGCGGTCAACGAGTATCCGCTCGTGCCGGAGCTGGTCGACCTCCTGGTCGCCACGGGCCGTCTGCCGGGTGGCAGGCTCACGATGCTCGACGCGCTCCACTTCCTGTTGCGCCTGCGCGGCGCGAGGCCGGAGGCGATGCTGACAGACGCCGACCTGGCCCGCATGGCGCAGCCGACCCTGCTCGTGTGGGGCGAGCAAGACCCCTTCGCAGCGGTGGAAGCAGGGGAGCACATGGCCGCGACCATGCCGGACGCCCAGTTGCACGTCGTGCCGACGGGGCACGCTCCGTGGCTCACGTATTCGGAGCACGTCGGGCCGGTGGTGGGCGCCTTTCTCCGGGGCGAGAGCTCGTGAACTGGGACGCCATCGGCGCCATCGGTGAGGTCGTCGGTGCACTGGCGGTGGTGATCTCCCTGGTCTACCTGGGCTACCAGGTGCGCGAGGGGGCTCGCGCGAGCCAGGCCGAGACCGAGCTCGAGGCCGCGCGCATGTGGTCGGACCTCCACGGGCAGGTGGCGCGGGACCCGGAGCTGGCCCGGATCTGGGACGCGGCGCACACGAACCCCGAAGGGTTGTCGGACCTGGATCGCCAGCGCTTCGTCTGGTTCGTCGCCCAGTATGTGTTCCTCGTCGAGGGTCTGTTCAATCAGCGCGAGCGCGGCTTCCTCTCGACCGACACGCTGGACCCGCACGAAAGGACGCTGCGGGGAATGTTTCAGAACCCGATCGTGCGCGAGTGGTGGAGCAGCGGCGTGTCGCCC
>JBDLIK010000927.1:0-1642 GCA_039714895.1 Myxococcota bacterium
CTTTTCCCACGGCTTCGCGTCGCCCTTCTGGAGAGGGCACGACGAGCGCGCACAGCAGTTCAGTCAGAGCAATCACACAGATCGATGGGTAACCCCTGATCTCTGGTCAGGTTCAGCGATGGGATCTCCCGGTTCCCATCACGGAACGTGATCGAGATCGCCCTGGCCCGATGAGTCCGTGCCCGCCCCGGCCAGCCGTTCCGGGGATTTTCTCCCCCAAGCAGGTGCCCCCTCACAGCCCTTGACGCAAGCGCTGGAGGGGGCTGGTCTCCTCAGGTTCCGACACCACGAGGAGGCAACCAGTGTGGCATGCGCTGCTGCGCGACACCAGATTCTTCGACCTTCTGTATACGCTCGACCACGATCTCGCCGACCAGGCGCGCAGCCAGGGGTGCCCGTGCGGCGGTCGGCTCGATCAGGCCCACTACCCCCGCAAGCCCCGCGGTGGTCCCGCCAACCTCTCCCCCGACCGGGAGCGGAGGCTCAGCTTCTGTTGTGCCCGCGACGGATGCCGCTGTCGCGCCACCCCGCCTTCTCTGCGCTTCCTGGATCGCCGCGTGTACTTCGGTGTCGTGGTCGTGCTGGTGACGGCCATGGCCCAAGGGGTCACGCCCCGCCGCGGCACTGCGCTGCGCGCCCAGCTGGGCGTCGACCGGCGCACACTCGCCCGCTGGCGATGTTGGTGGCAACAGCACTTCCCTGCCTCGCGCTTCTGGCGTAAGCACCGGGCCCGCTTCTCGCCTCCGGTCTCGGCCGATTCACTGCCGGGCGCACTCCTCGATCGGTTCGCACCGCAAGGGACGCCGGACGGAGTCGTGGTCCTGCTTCGCTTCCTCGCGCTCCTCTGACTCCATCGCTCGGTCGTCACGCTCCTCGCCGGGCAATCGCGGCCCGCAGAGGATGCTCGTCGACCCGGGTCGTCTCCCTGCATAGGGTCGGCCTCGACGGGGACACCGAGCTGGAGGCCAGCGAGAGCGATGCCGAAGCGAGACGAGCCGCGATCCCACGATGCCTGGGCGAGTCTTCGCTTCGCCATCGTGGGACCGCTGTTGGCTTGTCCGCCTGGCGAGCGCGGCGCGCTGCGACGGGCGCTTGTGGATCTCGCCGCGCAGAGCTGGTGTCACCCGACGACGGGCGAGCCCGTTCAGTTCGCCCCCTCGACGATCGAGCGCTGGTACTACCGGGCCCGCTCGGCACCGCGCGATCCCGTGGGCGCGCTGCGCAACCGTGTCCGCCGCGACGTCGGCACCCAGGCCAGTCTCTCGTCGCTTCTGCGTCAGGCCTTGCAGCGTCAGTACGACGACCACCCCTCCTGGACCGTGCAGCTCCACTACGACAACCTCGAGCAGCTCGCCCGACGCGAGCCCGCCCTCGGGCCGCTGCCGTCCTACCCCACGCTGCTGCGCTACATGAAGAGCCAGGGGCTGACGCGAAGGCCCAGGCTTCCGCGCCATCCGACCGCCGGGCAGCTTCTCGCCCGGCAGCGTCTGGAACGGCGCGAGGTGCGCAGCTTCGAGACCGAGCACGTCCACGGCCTCTGGCACCTCGACTACCACGAGGCCTCACGCAAGGTCCTGACCCGGGAGGGGCGTTGGATCCGCCCCCAGATGCTGGGCGTGCTCGATGATCACTCGCGTCTGGC
>JBDLIK010000928.1:0-1639 GCA_039714895.1 Myxococcota bacterium
CGTGCGCAGCCGCCGGGAGAGCTCCTGGATCACCGCCAGGGCTAGATCGGGGCTCTTGCGCAGCAGGTTCAGAAAGTCGGTGCGCGAGAGCGCCAGCAAGCGGACCGGCTTGAGCGTCTTGACCGAAGCCGAGCGGGGGCCCCGATCGAGGAGCGCCATGTCGCCGAAGAAGGACCCCTCTTCGAGGAACTCGAGGATCTTCTCCCGACCGTCCTCGGAGAGCTTGGTGACCTTCACCCGACCCTCCCGGATGACGTACATGTAGTCCCCCGCCAGCCCCTCCTCGACGATGGTCGTGTTCCGGGGGAACCGCCGTTCGATGAGGTGGGAGGCGAGCTGCTCCAGGTCCTCGTCGGTCACCGCACAGAAGAGCGGGATGGAACGGAGCGTATCGAGGGCTTCGTGGGTGGCCATGTTGGAATCCTCACAAGAGTTCTGCGCGTCCCCGCCGGCGAAGCGCTCGTACGATTCGCCGCACTTCTGGGCTGCGGTCCAGCCGGGTTACGAGGAGCGCGTCTCCCGTGTCGACGATGGCGAGCCCCTCCACCCCGAGGAGCGCGACGAACCGATCCCGCGCCCACACGAGGTTGCCTCTTGCATCGTCGGAAAGCACCTCACCTTCTATGACGCGGCTCACATCCCCCCCGACGCCGAGCTCCCGGGCCAGCGACTCCCAGGTCCCGACGTCGCTCCAGCGGAAGCTCACCGGCCGAGACCAGACCCGGCGGCTCTGCTCCACCACAGCGACGTCGATCGGCAGCCCCGGTGCACCACGATAGGCACGAACCAGGGCCTGCTTCCACCCCCGGGCTCCGACCCCGCGCAGAGGGGCCAGGTTCCGGGAGAGCCTCGGGGCGTGGCGCTCGAGCTCCTCGAGCAGGACATCCACCCGCCAGACGAAGATTCCCGCGTTCCAGAGGGCGCCTCCCTGGCGTAGATAGCGCCGAGCCCGGACCTCGGAGGGCTTCTCGACGAAGCGGCGGACCTGCCGGAGGCCCGGAAAGCCCCTCCCCGCCGGTCGACCGGTCAGGATGTACCCGTAGCCGGGATCGGGGTGGGTGGGACGTACCCCGAGGGTGACCAGCACCTGGGCCCGGTCGGCGGCGTCGAGGCTTCGTCCCACCTCGGCCGCAAAGGCCCTGGTGTCGGGAATCACGTGATCGGCGGGCAGGACCACCTGGAGCGCATCGGGGTCCTCCCGGGCGACCCGGACCGCCGCCAGACCCACCGCCATGGCGGTGTTGCGCCGCTCGGGCTCGGCCAGGATGCGGGCGCCCGGCAGGCCGCTCGCACGGCGGACGGCGCTCACGTGCTCCTGGGCGCAGACCACCCAGACCTGATCGCGACCCGCCACCCGCCGGGCCCGGGTCAGGGTGGCGTCCAGCAGCGTCCGCCCGCCCACCGCACGGAGAAAGGGCTTGGGGCGGGCCTTGCGGGAGGCCGGCCAGAAACGCTCGCCGGCGCCTCCGGCCAGGATGATGGCGTGGGTGCGGCGGCGGCGGCTGGCAGCCCCGGCCAACTCAGCCGGGCCATCGTGCTCGCTCATCGCTCGCCCTCGGGCTCCGGCACTTCGCTCGGCCATCTTTGCGGGCGCCCGCTTCGTTCGCCTGCGGCTCACTGCGCGCCCGCCTTCGGCGGG
>JBDLIK010000929.1:0-1637 GCA_039714895.1 Myxococcota bacterium
GTCGGAGACTGGATCGTCCGCGAGCACCCGCTCGTAGGCGTCGATCAGCCCGTCTTGGAGGCTGAGCACGATCCGGATGCGAGCTCCGACCGCCTGGAGCTTCTCGGCCGCTTCCTCCGGCTCGCCGCCGATCGTCCCCATCATATCCACCACGGCAGCCTGTCGGTCGTCGTAGAGCTCCTGTAGGTGGTAGAGTTGGGCAATGCGCCGGACCCAATCGAAGTCGAGGAACTGGGTGGCTCGCGTGACCTGAGCCGTCTGCCAGGCCGCAGCGGACAGGAGGGCCAAGTTGAAGCCGATTACCGCCGAGTCGGCGCCGGCCTCCAACTCGTTGACTTCGCTCGCCAGAGCCTCGAGCATGGCGACATGGTCGGCATGCGTGCTCCGGAGCTCCTCGAGGTTTCCTCGCGCCTCGTCCAGGATGCTCGCCCTGGCGGAAGCCGCGAGCTCCTGGTTCGCCCGGCCCTCACGCCACTGGTCCACGGCGAGGGCCACCAGGACCGCGAGCATCACCGAGAACGCCTCGAGTAGAAGCTCCGGGAGCCTGGACTTCAGACGACCGGCCAACGACTCAGCCCTCTGCGCGACCCGTGTCGGGATCCATCTCGTCGGGATCCACCGCGTCGGTCTCGGTCCCGGGCTCGCGCTCTCTCCACTTGAAGGCTTCGAAGACCGTGCGGCAGCCGTTGCAGTAGTACTGACTTAGAGACAGCGAGCTACCGAAGGTAGAGAACTGCTCGCTGTCCTCGCTGCCGCAGAAGGGGCATGTGATCGCCGGGGGAAGCTCCTCCGTCCGAAGCGGCCGGCCCAGCTCGGCGCTCGGCTCGCCTCGGGCGGGGCGACCCGCCCCGTCATCCTTGCCGGAGGTCACGGTTCTCCTGGGGTGCAGGTCATGGCACCGACGGCTCGCTCGAAAAGGTTCCGAAACTCAGTCCATCAATCAGTCCATCCATCAGTCCATCAACAGGGGGCGGTTCTTGTCGCCCCGCACCCGCACCAGCGTGTCGGCGTCGGGGCCTCCTTCGCGGCCTCTGCGGACGTCGGAGTCCCAACCATCCCACACAGGCTCCACCCTGCTGCGCCAGGCGCCACCGTCCGCCTCGGCCAGGCCGAGACCCACGCTCTCCACCACGGGCGCCGCGCGCTCGAGCCAGCGCGCTCTCAAGCCCGCCGCGTCCTTGTCGGTAAGGCCTCCGTCACACAGAGCGCGCGCCACTTCGTCATCGTCGGGCCCGAACCAGCGGACGCACGCCTCCCACACCGGAGCAAAGGCACGCTGCATCGCCTCGCGACCCGACTCCGTGCTCCCGAGTCGTGCCACCCAGCCGCGGCCGTGCTCGAAGTGAAAACGCTCCTCGTCGAGCAGCTTGCTGACCTTGTAATGCACGGGCTCGAACCGGCTCTCCGCCATCGCCTCGAACTGAACGGAGAGCGCCGAATCCAGGAGCAGGTTGAGCGCCAACAGGTCCGTCCAGCCATCCGCCGGGCCGTCCAGCAGCTCGCTGCTTCGATACTCGTGCGACTCGCGCTGGTGCTCCAGCCGGTTCGGATCCTGGCCGAAATCGCGCAGCATCGCGTAGAAGATCCGGCCGTGGCCCCACTCGTCCTGGGCCATGGCCGAGCATGCGATGCCCGCC
>JBDLIK010000930.1:0-1635 GCA_039714895.1 Myxococcota bacterium
TCACGCAGGAGTGCTCGAGCTGCGAGAGGCGCGCTAGAAGTCGAGCGGAACCGTCAAGTAACGCTCGTAGATGTGGTCGCGGTGCTCCAGCAGGATGGGGTCGGCGGCCTTGCGGACGTCGGGGTCGACCAGGGTGTAGTTGGCGCGGAAGCCTTCAGACATGGGGCAGAGCTCCTGGGGAAGCGGCTCGATGAGTGCGGCGAAGGTGGCCCAGTAGACGTCGAGGGCCGTGAGCGAGTCCCCCACGAAGTAGCGGCTTCCCCGCTCGCGCTGGGCGCGAAGGTGTTCGGAGAGCAGCTCGAGGAGCTGCGTCGTCCGGCGCGGCGCGGCCTCGCCCGTCTCGGGGGTGAGCCCATACTTGCCGCCCATGTACTCGCCGATCTGGCGCGCCTGCTCCGGGAGTTCCGGGCGCGTCAGGCCGTGCAGCAGCATCAGCCGCCGCGTCCAGCCGAAGCCCTCCTCGCCGCAGATCTCGTGGGAGAGACCGAAGACCAGGGCGCGAGCCTCGGGATCGGCGGGCAGCAGCCTGGGCTCGGGGGCGAGGCGTTCGGCGAGCAGCAGGATCTCCACCCAGCCGCTGCGCGGGCGTTCGCTTTCGTACATGGCCACCGGCGCACTCGCGCAACCCGTCCACGCCTCGAGCTCGGGGTTCGGGACCGCGGGCTTCTGGCCCACCGGCGCAAAGGGAATGCCCTTCAGGGTGAAGATGCCCTTGGCGGCCTCGCCCCAGGGCCCGGGGACTCCCATGGACAACACTAGCCGCAGCCCGGACCGGGCCTTGCCTTCTTCGACGCTCAGATACTCCACGCTCCGATCCTCCCAGGCGCGACGCTGGCCCGAGTCGTACACCGACGCGGGGGCGGGATCAAGGCGCGGCGCCCTGCCCCTCCTCCCGTGCGGCCCGCAGCAGGGGGCCGCACACCACGAGCCCGAGACCCGCGAACACCAGCGCCAGGATCTGCAGGGTGGCCGCGATGCCGATGCCGTCCATGCCGAACCCCACCAGCGGACCCACCACCGCGAAGGCCAGGCGCATGCCGAGGGCGGCCACCGAGTTGGCGGTGGCGCGCATCTCAGCGGGCACCCGGGTGTTGAGCGCGTCGCGCATCACCACCTGGTGGAGGCCCCGACACACCTGGAAGGCGAAGCCCGCCAGCACCCCCGCCACGCCGCCGCTCGTTCCCATCACCCCGTAGCCGAGCACCGGGAGCACGGCCACGATCAGCACCACCCCCCGGAACCCGAGCGTTCCCTCCACGCGGTGGGCGAAGCGCGCCGTGAGCGCCACCGTCAGGTTGTACCCCGCCCAGAGCACGCCGAACTGCCCGAGCGGCACACCGATCTCCCGCCAATAGGCCTGGTAGGCCCACACCGCAACGAAGGTGGCGGTGCCGTACACCACGAGGTTGAGGAGCAGCTGGCGCAGAAAGGGCCCGCGGGCGAACAGCGCCCGCGCCACCCGGGCCAGGTTGTCGCGATGCCGCTCTGAGCTCATGCGCCGGCCGCCGGGCTCGTGCAGCGAGAGCGCCACCAGCAGCGGCACCCAGCCCGTCACCGCGTTCACCTGGGCGGGCAGGTCCAGGGAGATCAGCACCAGCGCACCGCCGAGCAGCGAGGCCAGCGTCTCCCCGATCT
>JBDLIK010000931.1:0-1629 GCA_039714895.1 Myxococcota bacterium
TGGATCTCTAGCTCTCGGCTGCGCTCGGCGGGATCCGAGGGGTAGAGCGGCGGCTCCGGCTGGCGTCGTTCCAGCTCGTCGAGGATGCGGGCCGAGCCGTTCACCCAGGCGCCCCCGAAGCGGGCGACCGGCACCTGGCTCTGGCCGGTGAGACGCTGGATGCGGGGCGCATGGGGGCCCGGCAGAACGCTCGTGCGCCGGTGCGCCAGCCCCTTGTGATCGAGGCCCCAGCGTGCCTTCTCGTTGAAGTGGGAGTAGGGGAACTGCAGGAGCTCCAGGTCCGGTTCCGACACGCCCCGAGCGTACCGCATCTCGGATCGTGCCCCGGGGATCCGGCGCCCTCGGGCTCAGCGCCTCTCGTGCTTGCGGTGATGGTGGCGGAACTGGTCGTAGCTCAGGCCCAGGCGGCGGGCGGCTTCGGCCTGGTTTCCGCCGGCTTCGCGCAGCGCGCGCTCGAGCAGCTGGCGGCTGAACCGGGAGACCTGCGCTCTGAAGCCTCCCCCTCCCGGTGCCGGCTCGCTCCGGGGCAGCAGCCCGATGTCCTCGGGAGTGATCTCGTTGGTGGTGTCGCGAGAGGCGGCCCGCTCGATGATGTTCTTGAGCTCCCGAACGTTTCCCGGGAAGGGATACTGGAGCAGCTGGCTGAGCGCGGAGGCGGCGAGGCGCTTGCCGCGAAAGGCCGGGATCTCTTCCGCGAACTGGCGCAGGAACTTCCGCGCCAGGATCTCGATGTCCCCCGGCCGCTCGCGCAGGGACGGCACCCGGATCACCTCGAAGGCGATGCGATCGTAGAGATCGCGCAGGAACGCACCCGTCTCGATCTTCTTGCGCAGGTCGGCGTTGGTGGCGGCGACGATGCGCGCCGAGGTCTTTCGCTCTTCTCTCCCCCCGACGCGGGTGAAGGTGCCGTACTCCACCACGCGCAGGATCTTCTGCTGGAAGGGCAGCGGCATGTTGCCGATCTCGTCCAGGAAGAGCGTGCCGCCCTCCGCCTGCTCGAACCGGCCCGGGCGCGCCCGGTCGGCGCCGGTAAAGGCGCCCTTCTCGTGGCCGAAGAGCTCGCTCTCGAGCAGCGAATCGCCGATGGCCGCGCAGTTGATCGTCACCAGCGAGCCCGCGGGTCGCTCGGACGCAAAGTGGATGGCCCGCGCCACCAGCTCCTTCCCGGTCCCTCGCTCTCCGGTGACGAGCAAGGGTCGCGGGATCCACGCCACCCGCTCGATCTGGGCGATGAGGCGCTTGATCTGGGGGGACTCGCCGACGATCCGGGACTCTCGCTGGATGCTGCGATGAAGCCGCTCGTTCTGCTCGTCGAGCCTGCGGTTGTTCGCGAGCGCCTCGAGGAGGCGCGCGAACTTGGCGACCAGCGTGCCGACGCGCTCTGGTAGGCGCGGGCCCAGCACGAGGAGATCCAGCGCGCCAGCCTGGACCGCCCGCCGTTCGAGCTCGAGGTCGGGCTGCTCCGTGGCCAGCACCACGGACACGTCCCCGAGCTGTTCGCGCAGCGGCGCGAGCAGCTCGATGCCGCAGGCCCCTCCGTCCCGGGCCGCCTCGTGGACGACCACCAGGGGCTCGTCCGTCTCCTGGGCCGCCAGCTCCAGCAGGGGCCCAGTGCGTGGAACCGCTGTT
>JBDLIK010000932.1:0-1629 GCA_039714895.1 Myxococcota bacterium
CGGCGTCACTATACTCGACGAGGATGGGTTCGCGGCTCTGCTCGAGGATCAGGTCGGCGAATGATCGAGAACATCGAGATAGCGACGCAGCTGGACGAGGTCGGCGACCTGCTGGAGATCCAAGAGGCCAACCCGTTCCGCGTTCGCGCCTACCGGAACGCGGTCCGCACCATCGCCGATCTCGCCACGCCGCTCGAGCGCATGGTGGCGGACGAGGAGGATCTCACGGCGCTTCCAGGGATCGGGAAGGAGTTGGCTCGTCACATCACCGAGCTCGTCACGACGGGCGAGATGGGGGTCCTCGCCGAGCTCCGGGAGAACGTGCCCAGCACTCTGGTTCAGATCATGCGCCTGCCGGGGGTCGGGCCGAAGAGCGCCCGGAAGCTCTGGAACGAACTCGGCGTGGAGACGGTCGAGGAGCTGAAGTCGGCGGCCGAGGAGGGCCGAGTGTCGGAGCTGAAGGGCTTCGGCGAGAAGAAACAGGCTCTGATCCTCTCGGGAATCGAACAGTTCCACCGGCATTCCGAGCGGTACCGCCTCGACGAGGCCGATCGCTTCGTGGCGCCGCTTCTGGAGTACCTGAGCGCTCTCGTGGAGGCGGAGAAGGTGGAGGTCGCAGGGAGCTATCGACGTCGCCGTGAGACGGTCGGGGACATCGACATCCTGGTGCTCTCGAGCGCGCCGGAGCCGGTGATGGAGCGCTTCGTGTCGTACCCGTCCGTCGAGAAGGTTCTCGCTGCCGGGGGCACGCGCGGCTCCGTCGTGCTCAGAAGCGGGCTGCAGGTGGATTTGCGAGTCGTACCAGCCGAAAGCTACGGTGCCGCCCTCGTCTATTTCACGGGCTCGAAAGAGCACAACATTCGGCTGCGGCAGCGTGCGCTGGACCGTGGTCTGACGGTCTCGGAGTACGGGGTCTTCGAGCTTCTCGAGACGCCGGAGCAGGAGGCGAAGCCAGCGGATGCCAACGCTGAACCCGAGGACGCGGATCGGCGCCGGGCGGGACGGCAGGTGGCCGGCCGAACGGAGGAAGAGGTCTACGGAGCCGTGGGGCTTCCGTACATACTTCCGGAGCTGAGAGAGGCTCGGGGCGAGATTTCGGCGGCAGAGGCGGGAGGGCTTCCCGATCTGGTCGACCTCGATGATCTGCGAGGCGATCTCCAGATGCACAGCACCTGGTCAGACGGCAAGAACAGCATCGAGGAGATGCTGGATGGCTGCGTCGAGCGCGGCTACGAGTACTTCGCCATCACGGACCACAGCAAGGCGCTCGCCATGATCGAGGGTCTCGACGAAGAGGGGCTTCGGCGGCAGTTCGGCGAGATCGAAGAGGTATCCGGTCGGCATCCCGAGATCCGGATCCTTCGCAGCATGGAAGTGGACATCCTGGCCGACGGCACGCTCGATCTCGCGGATGAGATGCTGGAAGCCCTCGACCTGGTGGTGATATCCATCCACTCCATGTTCAGCCTCCCGGCGGCGCGTCAGACCGAGCGTGTCCTGAAGGCGCTGCAGCACCCGGCCGTGGACGTCCTGGCCCACCCTACCGCTCGCCTCATCAACAAGCGGGAGCCGGTCGATTTCGACCTCGAACAGGTGATTGCCTGTGCCGTCGAGAACCGCGTCACTCTG
>JBDLIK010000933.1:0-1627 GCA_039714895.1 Myxococcota bacterium
ACCGGACCGTATCGCGGTGACGGCGCTGAATCCCGGCTGGGTGGCCACGGACATGGGCACGCCGGCGGCCCCCCTGCAACCGGACCAGGTCGCGGCTTCCTTGATGGGTGTGCTGGACAGCATCGGGCTCGCTGACACGGGAAGCTTCGTCGACCGCCGCGGGAAGGCGGTGCCCTGGTAGCCAGGCGAGACCGCCGCTACGAGCACCTTCGCCGGCGCTTGCCAGCCGTTCCGCGTGCGGGATACCCTGGGTCGGGGACAGCGCAGGTAGCCGCGACCGATGTGCGTGCGCGAACGGGAGGAACCGCATGCAAGACAGCGTCTCGCAGGCGTTCGTCGATGCCCAGCAGGCGTTCCTGGACCGGTACGGCGTCGAGGCGATCTCGCGTTTCGTAGACGTGCCGTCCATCGGTGGCAGGGCCCACGCCCTGGTTTCGGGGGAGGGCCCGCCCGCGGTGATGCTGTCGGGCCTAGGCAATCCCGCCGCGATGTGGGCCCCCTTGATGGCCGAGTTGAGCGGTTTCCGGCTCATCGCCGTCGACCTGCCGGGGTTCGGGCTGACCGACACCAAGCCCGGGATGGTGCGGCACCTCCGCGATTCCGCGGTCCGATTCCTCGAGGGCGCGTTCGACGCGCTGGAACTGGACGGTCCACCGATCATCGCCAACTCGCTGGGCTCGTTATGGTCGATGTGGCTCGCGCTGGACCGTCCGGGCAGGGTCGCGAAGCTGGTGCACGTCGGCGTGCCGGGGTCGATCCCGGGCTTCACCCCTCCGCTGCCGTTCCGACTGCTTTCGGTTCGCCCCCTGGGGCGGCTGCTGACGCGGCTCCAGCCTCCGTCGCCCGCGGGGATCGCCCAACTGAGCAAGGCGGTCAACGAGTATCCGCTCGTGCCGGAGCTCGTCGACCTGCTGGTCGCCACGGGGCGGCTGCCGGGGGCGCGGCCCACGCTACTGGCCACGCTACATGCGTTGGTCCGGCTGCGAGGTCCGAGGCCTGACACGATGCTGACCGATGCCGACCTCGCCCGGATGGCCCAGCCGACCGTGTTCATCTGGGGGGAGCGGGATCCGTTCGGCTCGGTGGATGTCGGAGCGCACGTGGCCGCGGCCATGCCGGACGCCGAGCTGCACGTCGTGTCCACGGGGCACGGCCCCTGGCTTACACAGTCGGAGCGCATCGCGTCGATTGTCGGTCCGTTCCTGCGAGGGGCCCCATGAATTGGGACGCGATAGGCGCCGTGGGCGAGATCATCGGCGCTTTGGCGGTCGTCATCTCCCTGGTCTACCTGGGCCATCAGGTGCGCGAGGGGGCTCGCGCGAGCCAGGCCGAGACCGAGCTCGAGGCCGCGCGCATGTGGTCGGACCTGCACGGGCAGGTGGCGCGGGACCCGCAGCTGGCCCGGATCTGGGACGCGGCGCACACGAACCCCGATGGGTTGTCGGACCTGGATCGCCAGCGCTTCGTCTGGTTCGTCGCCCAGTACGTTTTCCTCGTCGAAGGCCTGTTCAACCAGCGCGAGCGCGGTTTCCTCTCGACCGACACGCTGGACCCGCACGAAAGGACGCTGCGGGGAATGTTTCAGAACCCGATCGTGCGCGAGTGGTGGAGCAGCGGCGTGTCGCCC
>JBDLIK010000934.1:0-1624 GCA_039714895.1 Myxococcota bacterium
GCGCGAGCGGCCATTCAGCTCGGCCATGCCGGCTGGTTCGCGAACCCGAGGGCCACGAAGTCCCGCCCGCTCGGACCGTCGCGCACCTTCAGTCCCCACGCCCAGACCTTCTCCCGGGCGATGGACGAGGGCGATCTCGAGCGCAGCCGCGAGGCCTTCGCCGGCGCGGCTCGGCTGGCCGTGCAGGCCGGCTTCGACGCCCTCGAGGTGCACGCCGGACACGGCTACCTGCTGAGCCAGTTCCTCTCGCCCTGGAACAACCGGCGGCGGGACGGCTACGGCGGCTCGCTGGAGAATCGCGCGCGCTTCCCCCGGGAGGTGCTGCGGGCCGTGCGCGAGGCCGCCGGGCCGGGCGTGGCCGTCTACCCGAAGCTCAACATGGACGACGGCTTCAAGGGGGGCCTCACCCTCGACGAGGCCGTCGAGGTCGCCCGCTGGCTGGAGGCCGACGGCTCGGTGGACTCGATCCAGCTGACGGGGGGTCACACGACCCGCACGCCCATGTACCTGATGCGGGGTGACGTGCCGCTTCGCGAGATGCTCGCCGCCGAGCGGAGCCGGGTGCGCCGCTGGGGGATGCGGCTCTTCGCCCCGACGATGCTGAAGGCGTATCCCTTCGAGGAGGCCTTCTTCCTACCCTCAGCGCGCCGCTTCCGTCAGGCGCTGACCCTGCCGCTGATGCTGCTCGGCGGGCTCAACCGCCTCGATACCCTGCGTGGCGCGCTCTGTGAGGGCTTCGAGTTCGTGGCGCTCGGCCGTGCGCTCATCGCGGACCCGGACCTGGTCCGCCGCATGGAGTCCGGGGAGGCCGAGGCCTCCCGTTGCACCCACTGCAACCGCTGTGTGGTCGAGATGGAGCGCGGCGGCACCCGCTGCGTACTGGATGACCCTCCGGCCGCTACCCGCGGGGCGCAGTGACCCCAGAGCCGTCTCCAATCGGGGTGCGGGCCGCGCACAGCGCGGTGACGTTCCGGGCGCCGGCGTCGCGCAAGGCCTGGGCGGCCTCGCGAAGCGTGGCGCCGGTGGTGACGACGTCGTCCACGAGCCACACAAGGGGTGGAATCGCCTGACCCACCCGCACCCGGAAGGCACCGGCCACGTTGCGGCCGCGTTCGCGGCGGTCGAGACCGGTCTGGCTGCGGGTGTCGCGCAGGCGCTCGAGGGCGACCGGTGCGAAACGGATGCCATGGACCCGCGCGAGCGGGCGGGCGAGCTCGGCGGCGGGATTGAAGCCGCGACGCCGCAGGCGCGCGGGGTGCTGGGGAACCGGGACCACCAGCTGCCCCCGGTCGGGGGAGCGCGCTGCGGCCTCGCCGAGGAGGCTCCGCAGCAGAGCCCCAGGCGCCGGGTCCATGCCGAGGATGCCCGGCCGGGGGTACTTGAAGCGCTGGACGGCGCGCGCGACCTCGCCCGCGTAGGGGGCCGCAGCCAGGCAGGCGGCGAGCGGGGACGACCCCTCCCGGCAGGCCGGGCAGCACCGGCTGCCCGGGAGCGGGGGCGCCGCCTGGCAGAGCGCGCAGTGCCCGTGCGGGATCCGCGGCAGGCTCGTGTCGCAGCGGGAACAGAGGGGCCCCGCGCCTACCCCCCGGCCGCAGCCCGCACAGGCCGGGGGCAGCAGCAGCTC
>JBDLIK010000935.1:0-1624 GCA_039714895.1 Myxococcota bacterium
CGCTGGCGCAGCGCCTCGGGCTGGAGCCTGCCCGAGGCACACGGAGCCTCCCGACCCGTGGCAACTACCAGGGGCGGGGCATTCGCAACGTCCATGGCAGCCGCATCGGCGTGGTGGCCGATGCGAATGCCGGGGCCTACCAGAACCTGGACCGCGGCGAGATCGAGCAGATCCAGGCAGGGCTCGGGGGTCTCCACGACCGCCTGTGCGCCGCGACGAATCTCGGGTTGGGCTCCTAGCGGTAGCCGAGGTGCTGCCGGTTCCGCCCGCTCCAGCGCTCGATCTCGCGGATCTGGTCGGCCGTGAGCCGCTCACGCCAGCGCTCGTCGATCCGCACCTGACCGGAGTTCTCGAGCCGCATCTCGCTGCCGATCATGTGGTGATGGGCGTCGCGGAAGTCGATGGGGCCCGGATGGGGCTCGACGCCCGCGAACCGAGCGATGCGACCGAGTTCCGCGTCCGTGTCCCGGCAGAGGTCCTCGTAGCGCACGCGCAGGAAACGATCGCTCGGGAGCAGAGCCGCCAGCCGGTCGGCGTGTCCCACGGTGCGGTTCCAGTGGCGCAGCCCCGAGGCGACGGAGTTGCCCCGGCTCGCCCAGGAGCACACGAAGCCCAGCGAGTCGCGCACCAGGTGGACGACGCGCAGGTCGAGACCGGTGGAGGTGTGGAAGTAGCGGGCGCGGGCTGCCGCCTTGCTGGCGTCGAAGAAGATCTGCTTCCCGGTCACCGCCAGCACGCTCTCGACGAAGGCCTCGTTGCGCCGGGCGATCTCCGTGAGCCGCGTCCGCCAGCGGGGCACGCGCAGCACCATGCGGTCGCGAAGCTCGTCGAGTGCGTTGTGACGCAGGGGCTGGTTGAGCAGCTGGTAGGGGACGCGGCTGCGTGCCAGGCGGAAACGGAGGTCCCAGTGCCCCGGACCGAAGGCCACGCCCCGTGTCTCCATCTCCGCGCTGATGCGGCGCCAGAACTCGCAGTCCGCCAGGATCTTGCCGCAGGAGCACGGGTAGGTGCGTTGGTCTTCCCAGAGATCGAAGGGGCCCGTGGCCTCGCCGACACTCGCGATCTGCGGGTGCGCGTTGAGCAGGAACGCCAGCAGGGTCGAGCCGCTGTATCCGGTCGCCACCAGGTACAGCAAGCGGCTCATGGACTCCTCCTGGCAGGACTCGCTCCGCTCGCGGCGGCGCGACGGCAGAGCGGGAGAACCGCACACGCTAGCCGAGGCCGTACCTTCGCGCACAGCCCGGGTGCAGCGCTCAGGGCCGCGGACGCGCTCCGCGAACGGCACGCAGGCGATCCTGGTAGAGCGAAAGCAGCGCTTCGACCATGGCCTCGAGGCTGTAGCGAGACTCGATGGTGCGGCGGGCGGCGGCGCCCAGGCGCTCCCGAGTCGCTGGGTCTGCGAGGAGCGCGAGGAGGCACTCCGCGAACGCCGGGGCATCCCCGAGCGGATCCAGAAGACCGTCGTGGCCGTCGGTGACCAGCTCGTCGGCACCCGCGTAGGCCGTGCTCACCACCGGGAGTCCGACGCACATCGACTCCATCAGGGCATTGGATACGCCCTCGTAGCTCGAGGTGAGGATCGAGATGTCGGTGGCGCGGAGGAGGTCAGGGATGTCCTGGCGGC
>JBDLIK010000936.1:0-1621 GCA_039714895.1 Myxococcota bacterium
CCCCATCGACCAGGCAATGGTGCAGCTTCGAGACCAGTGCGAAGCGGTCGTTCTCGAGGCCGTCCACGACCCACATCTCCCAGAGGGGTTTCTGGCGATCCAGGGGCTGAGAGAGGATGTGGCCCAGGACTTCCTGGAGGGCGCGAGCCGCACCCGGGTGAGGCAGGCCCAGGTGCCGGAGGTGGTACTGGAGGTCGAAGCGCTCGTCATCCACCCAGATGGGGTGTCGTTCCAGGGGCGTGAAGGCGAGCCGACGTCGATAGCGAGGAAGCAGGTGAAGGCGCGACTCGACGTACTTGTCGAGCCGGTCCGTGTCCAGGCCACCGTCTTCCCTGCGGAGGGGGCCACGCTCGAAGATGGCCACAGCCGCCACGTGCATCGGCGTGGCGGAAGTCTCGAAGTGCAGGAACGAGGCATCCTGGGCGCTCAGGCGCTCATAGGAGGTGCCCTCCGCCATACGCGCTCCTCCCCGATCCTGGCCTCTCGCCTCCGGTCGCCCGACTCGCTGCCAACCTAGGCCGGCGAGGCAGGGGCGGCTATGACGGGAGTCATACCGCCCAGGACTTCCGCAGGTCGATCCTTTCGAGTACCGGGGCAAGTGAGGGGGCTTCGAGCCCCGGAGGGTGCAGATGCGCTTCGGAATGCTTCATCTCTTCGAGAATCCGGTCGACAAGACCGAGCACCAGATCATCCACGAGCAGATGGAGCTGATGCGCGCCGCCGAGGAGCTGGGCTTCGACTCGGTGTGGCCAGCAGAGCACCACTTCACCGAGTACGGCTACTGCGCCTCACCCTCACTCAGCCTGGCGGCGATCGCCTGCGAGACCCAGCGCATCCGGCTGGGCACGGGCGTCGTGGTGCTGCCCCTCAACCACCCACTCCGGGTGGCCGAGGACTACGCATTCCTCGACCAGCTGAGCGGTGGGCGCGTGGATCTCGGAGTCGGGCGTGGCTACCAACCCCTCGAGTTCCAGCGCTACGGAGTGGAACAGTCCCAGACGCGCGGCCAGTTCGACGAGGCACTGCAGATCATCCAGCAGGCGTGGACCGAGGGCCGGGTCGACTTCGAGGGCGAACACTACCGCTTCCACGACGTGCCGATCCGACCGCTGCCCTTCCAGAAGCCGCGTCCCCCGATCTGGATGGCGGCTCTCTCGCCCGAGACCTTCGAGCTCGCCGGACGCTACGGTCTGGATCTCTTGTACGGGAGCGTGTTCGGCCTCTCCCCGGAGGTCGCAGGTGAGCGGCGTGCCGACTACTACCGTGGCCTGGCGGCGGGGGGCCATTCGGCCGAGGGGCGATCTGCGGGATGTCTCACCATGGTGTACGTCTCCGATTCCATGGAGCGGGCGCGGGAGGAGTTCCGGGACCCCGTCCTGTGGTACTACCAGACGATCTCGAAGTACGTCGCCCCCGCGGCGGGCGTGCAAGCGATCGAGAGCTATGAGATGTATACGGCGTTCCGAGACGTTGCGAAGCAGATCTCCTGGGAGCAGCTGCTCGAGCGCGAGGCGGTGATCTGCGGCGAACCCGACTACGTGGCCGAGAGGCTCCACGCGCACCAGCAGGTCTACGGCTTCACCGACGTCCTCTGCTGGACCCGGCTCGGTGGGCTCGACCA
>JBDLIK010000937.1:0-1621 GCA_039714895.1 Myxococcota bacterium
CAAAGCCCGAAAGGGATACGCGGCCAGGCCGCTCTTTATCTCACCCTGTTGCTCGAGGATCTCCAGGTTGCGGGGGTCGAGCAGGCGCTCCCAGAGTTGGATGGTAAACCGGAAATTCCTCTCCTTCTCCGTCCACACCGCCGTGGTCAGCGCCTTCCGCGCCTCCTCCCAGACGGCCGCCACACGTTCGCCCTCGGCTTTCCGGATATTGCACTGGCGTTCGCCCTCGACGCTGATCTGCGCCAGCTCGACGGGGCGCACGGGCATGGTCAGTAGGTAGTCGAGCACCTGCCCCATCTCGAGATCCAGATCCGGAGATGTGTGGCTCTCGTAACCGATTCGCTCCGCCTTCAACCGGTACCGGCCAGGAGAGGGTGCCTCGAGCACGAAGCGTCCTGCCGCGTTCGTCAACATGGCGACGACCTGCTCGCCATCTGCGTCCACCAGAACGACAAAGGCTCCCTCGATCGGCGCGTTCAGCGTCTCCTCGACGAGCTCGCCGCGGACGGTTTGAGCGGGGGTTGAACGGAGGGGAACGAGCAGCAGAAGGCCGAGCGCCCAGAGGGCTCGCACGTACCTACCGCGCCAGCCGGGCGTCGGCCGCACCGCGGTTCGAACCGCTACCGTTGATAAGAAGTGCCTCATCACTCCGACCGACCCTGCCATCTATCAATCAGCGCTCCAAGCTCAACATAAGCCGGCCTGGAAGGGTGCGCTGCGGATCCTCGCTCCACCGAGCCACGCGAGCAGGGCCCTCGGCCTTGCCCCGGCCCGATCTCGGCCAGAGAATGCGTCCATATCAGCAGTTCGAACCCAGACAACGGGGGCCGAAGGAATGCCGTCCAGCTCTTCTATCATCAAGAAGCTCATCTTTCGCCTCGATGGCGCCGCGGACAGCAAGAAAGTCAGATTCACGAGCGCCGCCGGGACCCGTTGGGTGGCCGAGCTGTGCCTGCACTCAGGCACCGACCCGCAGTCACCGCGGCTGATGATCCTGTTTCGCGACCTGGACGAGCCGACGACGCCGCAGAGGTACAATCTGGCGCCGACGTGGACGTCGAAGGTACCCGCCGAGGCGGCCGAGCAGCTGGCAGAACGGGATCTGCGAGAGCTGCTTGCCACCTCCGTCAAGGCCTGAGGGACGTCCAGCCATGAGAAGGACCTTCTTCGATCAGAACCTCCTCGAGTGGGAAGCCTATGTGTCGGGTGGACAGCCCGGATCGCGGGCCGCCGCTCGCATCTACTTCAACTGTCTGACCGACAGAACTCGCAGACCGTTGTTCGTGACGCACGAGGGCGGTGACGTGGTGGAAGCCCACCGAGCGCTCGGCGAGCTTGATACAACCGGTTTGTTGGCCCTGCTGGACCGGGCCGAGCCGCTGCCCTGACCCAATGATCAAGGAGCACCGGGACGGTTGGATCGAAGTCGTCACCGGCGTGATGTTCAGCGGCAAGTCTGAGGAGCTGCTGCGCAGGGTGCGCCGGGCGATGATCGCGCGGAAAGACGTGCAGGTGTTCAAGTCGCATCTCGACGACCGCTACGGCGGGATCGGTCACATCAGCTCCCACGACGGCCAGGAGATCCCGGCATTGCCGGTCTCGAGCTCGCGAGACATCGCCG
>JBDLIK010000938.1:0-1616 GCA_039714895.1 Myxococcota bacterium
GGATCCCAGGCGGCGAGGTACACTCGAGGGGTCGCCCGATCGGGAGGAACCCCCCATGCGTGACTGGCTGCGCGAGCGGATGTCCGGCCGACCGCTCTGGATGAACGCACTCCTCGTCTTCTCCGCCTACATGGCCTTCGTGTACGTGCCCTGGGATCTCTTCGTGAAGCCGGTCCTGGTGGACGAGGAGGTCTGGTTCGGCGTCCGCTTCCACGGCTGGACGGCGAAGCTGCTGACCCTTCCCCACTGGTTCGTCTATGCAGCCGGCGCCTACGGGTTCTGGCGCATGCGGCCCTGGATGTGGCCCTGGGCCTCCGTCTACACCGGCCAGGTGGCGATCGGGATGCTGGTCTGGCCCATCGTCTACCAGGGGGGCATCGGCGGCCTGGCGGCCGGGATCGTCTCCTTCGCGGTGTTCGGGTCGCTGACGGTGGCGCTCTGGCGCGCACGCGAGCGCTTCGAGCGTCCCGCGGTGCCGCTGTCCGAGCGCTACGGCGGCTGGGCGGTGGTGACCGGAGCCTCCGCGGGCATCGGCAGCGAGTTCGCCCGGAGGTTCGCGCGCGAGGGTCTTCCGGTGGTGCTGGCGGCGCGTCGGGAGGACCGCCTCAAGGATCTCGCCACCGAGCTGGAGCGCGAGCACGGCGTCGAGACCCGAGCGGTGGCGGTCGACCTGGCGGCGGCCGACGGCGCCGACCGCCTGGCCGAGGCCGTGGCAGACCTCGACGTGGGGGTCGTGGTGAACAATGCCGGCTTCGGCTACGCGGGCGCCTTCGCCAAGCTCGACACCGCCCGGCTGCGAGACATGGTCCAGCTCAACTGTCTGGCTCCAGTGGTGCTCACCTCCCGCCTGCTGCCGCGGTTGCTCGAGCGCGGACGCGGGGCGGTCATCGTGGTGGGCTCCATCGCGGGCAACCAGCCGCTCCCCCTGCACGGCGTCTACGGCGCCACCAAGGCCTTCGACCGCCTGTTCGGGGAGTCACTCTGGGGAGAGCTGCGGGGCAGCGGGGTCGACGCCCTGGTGCTCGAGCCGGGCTCGACGACCAGCGAGTTCCACCAGGTGGCCGGTGAGCTCCCCCACGCGGGAGCGCCCGCGGCGGACGTGGTTCGCACGGCGCTCGACGCACTCGGCCAGCAGCCCTCGGTGATCCACGGCTGGGGAAACTGGATCCGCGCCGTGCTGGCCGCGCGCCTGCTGCCGCGCTCCTGGCAGGCCCTGGTCGCCAAGGGCGTGATCGAAAGGCAGACGCCCGAGGGGCTTCGCTGACGGGTTAGAGCCTGAACGCCCGGACGGCGTTGTCCCAGAGGATCTTGCGCTTGCTCGCCTCCGGGAGGGGCAACGCCTCGAAGCGCTCGAAGCCGAAGGGGAAGGTCCCGTCCGGGTGGGGATAGTCGGTGTTGAAGACGACGTTGTCGTCTCCCACCAGCTCCACCACCGAGGGCAGCGTGGGCTCGTCGCCCCGGGCCGCCACGAAGACCTGGCGCCGGAAGTACTCCGTGGGGGCCATGCGCAGGTCCGGATGCTCGGCGTTGCCCGAGAACTCGAAGTGCTGCTCCATGCGCTGCAGCCAGTAGGGAAGCCAGCCGGCGTCCGCCTCCACGTGGACGACGGTGAGCCC
>JBDLIK010000939.1:0-1608 GCA_039714895.1 Myxococcota bacterium
AAGAGCGAAGCATGCGAAACGCAAGTCAGTGCGCATTTTGGAGATCCCCTGGGAAGAAATCTGTATGCGAGAGGTACTGCAAGTCATATGCCGCTTCGCGCTCGAGCGTTCCCGAACCAGGAAGCACCTGTGATTTCACATGGTTTCAGGCCCTAGCGGGTCGAGGTCCGGGGGGGGGTGCGCGCGTGGACGGAACCCGGGTGCCAATAAGCGGCAAGAAGTTTCCCAACCCCTTGAATTCTCTGGCTTTCCGAGAACAGTGTTCAGCGCGGGGATCCCCTTAGAGCGCTGCTCGTTTTCCCCTCATCTCCCGGGTCCGTAACGCAGCTCCAGATAGCGATTCAGGACCGGAGCGACCAGCTGGGCGGGCGGCAGATCCAGGGTGTGGAGGCCGGCTCGCCGGAGTGAGAGCAGGGCCCGCTCGCGGTCGAGGAGCAGGTCGTCGAGCACCATGCGACGCAGCGCTCCCGAGGCTCCCGGCGACCCATGGGCCCCAGCATCGAGCTCGGCGTAGAGAGGATCGCGCACGGCCACCAGCAGCACCTGGTGGCGCCGGCCGAGGAGATGGAGGATCCGGATCGGGGCGGCCGCACCGGCCTCCACGAAGTCGGTGATCACCACGACCAGGGCGCGCTGACGCTGACGGGCGCCCACGGTCCGGACGAGAGCCGCGAAGTCCGCCTCGACCAGGCGGGGCTCCAGCGGGCGCAGGAGCTCGATGAGCGGGCCGAGCTCGCGGCGATGGGACCGGGGAGCCAGGAATCCACGCACCTCGCGGTCGAAGACGCTGAGCGCCACCCGATCGCCGGACAGCAGCGCCGCGTGGGCCAGGGCGAGGGCCGCATCCACGGCGTGGTCGAGCTTGCGGCGTTGGCCGACGCGAGCCGCCATCAGGCGGCTGGCGTCGAGGGCGATCAGCACCGTGTGATTGCGCTCGTGCTGGTGGAGCCGCACGATCGGCCGGCCCCGCCGCGCGCTGGCGGCCCAGTCCAGGCGGCGCGGATCATCCCCGGCCACGTAGTCCCGCAGGGACTCGAACTCCATCCCCTCGCCCCGGCGCGGGGCGGGACGCACCCCGAGGGCCGCCAGCGCCCGGCGCGGATCGAGCGCCTCGGGCCGCAATAGCGCTGCGGTGTCCGGGTAGACGCGCAACACATCGGTGCCGGGCCCGAGCTGGCGAAGCCGGAACAGACCCAGAGGAGAGCGGGTCAGCACCACCAGACGACCGAAGCTGCGATCCCCGCGCCGGCTGGGCCGCACGAGAAAGGGCACCTCCGAACGGCCGCCCGACGGAACCCGCACCCGCGGGAACTCCTGGCTGGCGGGTGCGAGATCGGCGGGGATCGCCTCCCAGACGTCGGCCTCCACGAGGCGGGGGCCCGGGTTCTCGAGGCAGACCCGCAGCTCGCACTCGCGTCCCAGGTGTGCCCGCTCGGGAAGCCAGCGCGAGACGCAGAGCGCGGGCTCACCCCGCCAGGCCCACAGGTCGAGAGTCACCAGCGCCGCACAGAGCAGCCCGCCGCCCGCCAGCCAAATGCCCCACGTCCGCCGCTCGGCGTTGAACAGCACGGTTAACCCCAGCCAAATCAGGAGGATGGCGTTGAAGAA
>JBDLIK010000940.1:0-1606 GCA_039714895.1 Myxococcota bacterium
CACAAGCCCTATACGATCCCGGACGACAGCCGCGGCTTCGAGGCCATCGACCGCGACGAGGAGGAGCTGATCGAGAACGGCTTCCGATCGCTCCCCGAGTACAACTCATTCCGGCTGCTGGATCACAGTCTCGGCCAGTTCATGCAGATGGCGAGCGAGGAGGAGTACTTCGACCGCACGCTCTTCGTCCTGCTGGGGGACAACGGCACACCGGGGAAGATGCCCAACCTCCCCAAGGCGGAAGAAGCACACGGGATCGGTACCTTCCACACACCGCTGGCGATCTACGGACCGGGGCTGATTCGGGAAGGAAAGGTGTATGACTTCCTGGCGACCCAGATGGACGTGCTGCCCACGATCGCCGGCCTTGCAGGTTGGTCGCTCCCGAACACGACCATGGGACGGAACCTCTTCGATCCACGCTTCAACGGGAAGCACTACGCCCTGGTCCTGCAGGCCCGGGGTGTCGTGGCGAGCATCGGCCTCGTGGGTGCCGACCACTACCTCCAGGTGGACTCGGACGGCAACGGAGCCAGACTCCATTCGTACCGCTCCGAGACGCCGATGGAGGACGTCGGAGAGAGCTTTCCGGAGAAGCTGGAAGAAATGACCGAGCTCGCCCTCGGGTTCTATCACACCTCCAAGTACCTCATGTACAACAACTCACCACGTCTCTACTCTCCGGAGGCGCCGAGCGACGATGCCTCTGCGGCCGGATCCGTCACGGTGGTGTCTCGAGATGATTGAGCCGACCCCGATCGGGGCACCGAGCCGACTCGGGCGCATCGCCAGGGGCCTTCGGCTCGTCGGGCTCAGCCTCTCGATCACCGCGGCAACTCTCGCGCTGGTCGCATGGTTCGAGGCCACGATCTCCGGCTGACCCGCCTGCGCCTTCGGGGCCGGGCTTGCTCGGGGAACGAGCAGGGGCCGACTCTCCAGGAGAGCGACCCACCTGGGAGAGTCAAACCTGGTCCGCTCGGGCTTCTACCCTCCTTCGGCGTTCTGCCGGCCGGGGTACCTCCCCGCGGCTGAGTGCGTCACCATCGCGGCGTGCACGACACGACCCACCGAGGCTGGCGGCTCGCGGTGCTCTTCCTGGTCGGAGCGACGCGGATCGCCTGCGGCGACGGGGAGAACGGCCACGAGGAGTCCGGAGGAGGGCCCGCGACCCCGGTGGTCCTGGAGGTCGCTACCGCCACCGTCGTCCACGGCACCCTCGCACAGCGGATCTCCGCACCGGGGAGCCTGGACGCGCTGCGCGAGAGCCGCGTCGGAGCCGAGGTGCGCGGGCGCATCTGGAAGGTCTACGTGGACGATGGGGACCGGGTGTCCGAGGGAGATCCCCTCTTCCAGATCGAGCCCGAGCGCTACGTGCTCGCCCTGCGCCAGGCCAAGGCCGGCCGCGATCTGGCCCGGGCCGAGCAACGCCAGACCCAATCGGACCTCCGGCGCGCTGAGGCCCTGCTCCGCAAGCACGTGATCTCGCGCCAGGAGGTGGACCGTCTCCACACGAGGGTCGAGGTGGCGAAGGCCCAGGGGCGCCAGGCCGAAGAGGCCGTGGATCTGGCCCAGCTCAACCTGCGCCGGACCCTCGCCCACGCCCCCT
>JBDLIK010000941.1:0-1603 GCA_039714895.1 Myxococcota bacterium
ACCGGGTCGGGAGAGCCTGACGCATGGCGCGAACCTGACGGATCCCACGCACGGCGTCAAGGCTGTCTCCGGGCCGGTTCCGCCCGGGTCGTCACGCCTGCGATAGCATCTCCCCGTGAGTGGAGTGATGCGAGCCTGCTACCGGCTGGAGGCGAAGGCGGAGGAGGTCGAGGCCCGCGCCGAGGCGCTCCTCTACGAGCAGACCGTGGAGCTGCCGCCGGACGCGGTCCGCGATCCCTCCGTGCGGCGGGAGATCCTGGCCCGGCTGGAGGGGATCGAGCCCGATCCCGCGGGAGGTTTCCGGCTGCACGTGGCGTTTCCCGAGCTCGCGACGGCGGGGGACCCGGCTCAGGTGCTGAACGTCCTGTTCGGCAACTCCTCCATGCACGCGGATCTCGAGCTGGTCGGCGTGTCGCTCCCCCCGGGCCTCGCGGCCGTTCTCGGGGGCCCGCGCCTGGGCGTTCCGGGGATTCGCAAGCTGCTCGACGTCCACGACCGGCCGCTCACCTGCACGGCCCTCAAGCCCATGGGGCTGCCCACCGAGGAGCTCGCCCACCTGTGCCAGGCCTTCGCGCGGGGGGGCATCGACATCATCAAGGACGACCACGGGCTCGCCGGCCACGAGACCGCCCCCTTCGAAGACCGGGTGCGCGCCTGCCAGGACGAGGTCTCGGAGGAGACGGCCCGCAGCGGGCGGCGCATCCTGTATGCCCCGAACCTGATCGGGACCCCCTCTGCCGTCAAGCGACAGCTCGACTTCGCCCGGGGCTGCGGGGTGCAGGCCGTGCTGGTCGCCCCGATGCTGCTGGGGCTTCCGCTGCTGGTCGAGCTCGCTCGGGAAGCCGAGGGCATCACGCTGCTCGCCCATCCGGCCTTCTCGGGCTCCCAGCGGATCGCGCCGGCAGCGCTGTTCGGGACGCTGCTCCCCGCCTACGGGGCGGACGCCGTGATCTTCCCCCACGCTGGAGGGCGCTTCGGCTTCAGCCTCGAGGACTGCGGCGGCATCGTGCGGGGGCTGGCGGCGCAACCCGAGGGCTGGCCCCCCGCGCTGCCGGTTCCCGCCGGCGGCATGAGCGTGGATCGAGTCGAGGAGCTCCTCGCCTTCTACGGCCGGGACTGCATGCTTCTGGTGGGCGGAAGCCTCTATCTGGCGGGTCCGGACCTCGAGGAGCGCACCCGGGCCTTCGTGGCGGACGTCGCGCGCATCGGAGGCAAGGCGCCCCGGACGGGCAGGGCCCAGGCGCCGGCTCTGGCCGCGCCGTGACGCTGCACACCGTCCATCGAGGGCAGTTCAGCTGGGACGGGGTACCGGCCCTCGACTACAAGCCGCGCGGGGGCGCCTTCGTCGGAGTCACGCGACGGGTCCTGGCGCCGACGGACTCCGGTCGGCCCTTCGAGGTCCGCTACTTCGAGGTCGCGCCCGGTGGGCACTCGAGTCTCGAGCGCCACGAGCACGGCCACGCCGTGATGGTGCTGCGCGGAGAGGGGGGCGCTCTGGTGGGGAAGCAGCTCCTGGAGCTGCGACCCTTCGACCTGGTGTGCGTCCCGTCCGGGGCCTGGCATCAGTTCCGGGCGACCGGCGACGAGCCCCTCGGCTTTCTCT
>JBDLIK010000942.1:0-1597 GCA_039714895.1 Myxococcota bacterium
CGACGTGGACGTGGACGGCGCTGGTGTCGTAGGGGTGAACCCCCACTTGGAGCTGATGATCCCCGGTACCTCTCCACCCGAGGTGCTCTCCACGGATGCCGAGGACACCATCCTCCACGCCGAGGTCGCGGCAGCCCGAGCCTTGCTCGATAGCCTCGACCCGCGCCGCGTCCGGGTCGCATTGATCACCTTCGCCGGGGAGGTGGACCCCGTCACCGGCGAGCGCCGCAGCCTCGACCAGCAGGACGCCTGGCTCGAGGTACCCCTCACCAGCGACCTCGCTCGCGTACGCACGGCCTTGACGGGCGTGCTGGCCCGCGGCTCCCACGGCGCCACCAACTACGCAGCCGGGATCCGGTTGGGTGTGCGGGAGCTCGCTTCGCTCTCGGGCGCCAGCAGCAGGCCCCGGCGGGACGCCAAGAAGGTGTTGCTGTTCCTCACGGACGGGGTCCCGACGCTCCCCATCGGGAAGGGGAGCGAGAAGGACGCGGGCGACGTAGAGGCTGCGGTGCAGGCGGCTCAGCTTGCACACGAGGCCGGCATCACCATCAACACCTACGCGCTCGGCCGCCAGGCGCTCAGCTATCCCCTGGCTCTCACGGAGATGGCCCGCGTCACGCTCGGCACCTACACCCCCGTCACCAACCCGGGTGACATCATCGCCCTGCTCCAGGGCGTGTCCTTCGCCAACATCGAAGACGTCGTCTTCACCAATCTCACGACCGGCGACTTTTCCACGGACGTGCGGCTCTCCCCCGACGGGAGCTTCTTCGGCTTCGTTCCCGTGGTCGAAGGCGCCAACCGCGTGCGGGTCAGTGCTCTCGCCTCCGATGGGGCGCGAGGGAGCGTCGAGTTCGACTTCCTGTTCCAGAAGGAGGGGCTGTCCCAGCGCGAGCAGCTCCAGGAGCTCGAGCGCCTGCGCAACCTCAACAAGAACCTCTATCTCCTGCGGGAGAAGGAACGCATCGAGGCGTTCCGCGACCAGCAGCGCAAGGAGCTCGAGATCGAGGCCACCCCCGACTAATCGGGCTGCGGGCCGGGCCCGCAGCCTGACCGCGGTACCCAGGGACTCGGGTTAGAGTGGTACCAGCTCGGGGTCGGAGATCTCGCGGCGCTGCAGCTTGCCCTTCTCGTAGAAGGACTTCACGTCGATCACGCCATCGCCGTTCTTGTCCTCTTCGCGGCGCGCCAGGACGGTCTCGCCCTCGAACTCCTCGTAGACCTCGAAGGTATCGGGAGAGCCGTCGCCGTCGGTATCCCTCTCCACCCGTGCCACGATTTCCCGATCGCCGAGCGGCTGGTAGTGGGTCCAGGTGTCCATCTGGCCGCTGCCGTTGCGGTCCTCCTGCACGCGGACCAGGCGGCGGTCCCGGTACTCGACGATGCGATCGATGCGACCGTCGCCGCTCGTGTCGTGTCGCTCCCGGGTCAGTGAGCCGCCTTCGAAGACGTAGAAGGCGTCGCGCTCGCCATCCCCCTCCCGGTCGACCTCCCGGGAGGTCATCCTCCCCCCGGCGTAGCTCTCCCAGACATCCGGTCGACCGTCCCCGTTCTCGTCGAGCTCGCGTGCAGAGACCGAGCCGGATTCGTAGCGGGT
>JBDLIK010000943.1:0-1596 GCA_039714895.1 Myxococcota bacterium
ACCGCCGGTCGGGTCCGGCGGAAGGACAGGTGCTCTTCGTCGAGCACGGCCGCCAGGCGACGGTGGTGGTGGCTCGCGGCGGAGGACGTCGGGATCTCATCGTGGACGGAGATCCAGAAGCCTCCACCGCCGGAAGCGCGCTCCGGACAGAGCGGCTCCTCGCCCTGCTTCCACTGCTTCTGCATCCCAATCCCGAGACTCTGTTGGAGGTCGGCCTGGGCTCCGGGATCACCCTGGGAACCGCGGCGCGGTTTCCGCTGGAGCGGCTGGACTGCGTCGAGATCTCGGCATCCGTGCTGCGTGCAGCCGTCCTCTTTGCTCCGGACAATGGAGGGGTCGCGTCGGGCAGCGATCCGAGGGTGCGCATCCTGCGCGGCGACGCGCGGGCGTTCCTGGCGACGAGGAAGGAGGCCTACGACGTCATCCTTGCGAACACACTCCATCCCTGGTCCGTGGGAGCGACGGGCCTGTACTCCCGGGAGTACTTCCTACGCCTGGCGGGGGCGTTGCGGCCCGCTGGGATCGCTGCCCAGTGGTTGCCGCTGCAGAGGATCGGCTCGGACAGCGTGAGGGCGATCCTTCACACCTTCTTCCAGGTGTTCCCCCATGGGGGTTTGTGGTGGGGGGCGGGGAACCTGATCCTGCTGGGCTCAGACTCACCGCTTCCGCGCCCAGATCCCCAGCGCATGCGCACTCGTCTAGAGGCCGTTGGGATCGACCTCGGGCGATGGGGGCTCGGGGACGAGGCCGAGCTCGCCTCGCGACAGATTGCCGGCGCAGAGGCGGTGCGGTTGGAGCTCGTTGGCGAGGCGGTCCTGAGCGACGATCGACCGGTACTCGAGGTGCGCGCCGCGGCTCGACGGACCGCAGGCGTAGCTTCCGATCCACTCCTGGTGGTCGTCCGCATTGCCGAGGCACGGGCACCCGGAGGAGCAAGCGCGGGTTGGATGCGGCTCTGGCTCGAGTCTCTCGCTGCGCGTCGCGCCGGACAGGAAGAACGGGCCGACCATCGGGAGGCGCTCGCCGAGGCGGGGGGGCTGGGCTTCGTCCGCCGGGAGCGCGCTCGGAGGCTCGTGGATCGGGCCGGGCGGGATCTCGCGGCCGGGAGGTTCGACGAGGCGAGCCGCAGGCTACAGCTCGCCCTCGGGGACGATCCTACCCAGCGCGATGCGCGCTTCGGGAGGGTCGGCCTCGCGCTGAAGCAGGGGAACGAGAACCTCGCCCGTCGGGAGCTGGAACTGCTACTGCTGGCCCATCCGAACGACGCGGAGGCCTGGAACCAGCTCGGGGCGCTGCACCACGAGGCGGGGGACGCAGAAGCGGCCGTAGAGGCCTTCCAGGAAGCGTTGCGTGCCGATCCCTACTTCCCTGATGCCCTCGCGAACGCGGGGCTGCTCGCCCTCCGCCGGGGCGACTCCGGTGCAGCCGTGGCCCTGCTCGAGCGCCTGAGGGCGATCAGCCCCCTGGGACCCACCCCCGGGGAACGCGCATTGGCCGACGCCCTCCGAGGGCGAGGCACGTCGGCGCGCTCCGAATAGAAAGAGGGGGACCGGGCCGTTCTAGAATGGCCCCGGTCCCCCAGAGTTGGAGTCGAGG
>JBDLIK010000944.1:0-1595 GCA_039714895.1 Myxococcota bacterium
GGTGTCGGCATTGACGTAGCGCACGACTCGCCCCGAGTGGGCGTCCACGGTGTTGATGGCCAGGAGCACCTTTCCGCTCGGGACCTGCTCTCCCCCGAAGCTTTCGAGCAAGCGAGCGCGGAGGGCCTCGGTTCGCGCAACGAAGGGCTCCCGGATGCCCTCGAGCAGCCGGCTCACCAGCTCGAACCGCGCCGTGAGAAGGTATTCCGCCCAGAGTGCCAGCAGGCTGCCACGCTGGGGAGGCCAGTGGTGGCGGGCGTGCTTCAGGAACTCGCGCCAGCGCGCGCCCGGAACCAGCGATCGCAGGGTTTCCTCCACTCCGATGCGCGCCAGGGAGCGAGCGGCGCTGTCGAAGAAGCGTGCGCTCGCGACCACCGGGGGATCGTCGGCGAGGCCGTTCCAGAACTCCATCAGCTGGCGCGGAGACTTCCCGGCTGCGATCAGTGCTGCGTTGATGGCACCCGCCGAGGTGCCCGAGACGACCCGCGGCCCCGCCGCAAAGCGTTCGTCCCGCAGCAGCTGCTCCACCACGCCGACCTGGAACGCCCCTCGCGCTCCCCCGCCGGAGAGGACCAGCCCGAGCTTCCCCCGCCGCTTCGCCATCTCTCCCCCCAGGCGACATCCTAGCGGTCGCGCCCGCGCGTTCCATCCCCGGACGATTCGTGGCAGCATGCCGCGAGATGGCCCGATTCTTCGTTCATCCGAGCTCGCCCTGTTCGTGAGCCAGGCTTGATGCGCCGGAACCGCCTCGCGGACGCCTGCGCACTCGTCGTCTTCCTTGCATTGGCGGCGATCCTGCTGCGCAGTGGGGAGTTCTCCGAGCATTCCTGGCTCAACCACGATGTCGCGAACAGCCTGTACGTGGCCGTGCGGCTGCTGAGGGGTGACGTGCTGTATGTGGACTGGGCCTACTACGTGATGCCGTCCATCGTCTTCCTATCGGCGGGTGCCGCACGCGTCTCAGGGCTCCTGGGCCTGAGTCCCCACTCGGGGATCCATCTGGCACTGCTCGCGTCCGGGCTGCTCGGAACCCTCGCCCTGCGTCGATCGTCTCGGGAAGCGGACCCGGTGGCGTGGGTGGTGCGCCTCGCCTACCTCGCCGTCCTCGTGAGCGCAGGTCTCTTACCGTCGGACTTCGCCCAGCGGGAGCACTTCTTCGTCCTGCTCTTCGTCCCCTACTTCTTCTGGCGAGCCTCTGGGGCACGGGCCTCGGGTCTCGTGTGCACGCTGCTCTTCTCCCTGGCGTTCGTCTGCATGATCAAGCCCCACTTCGTGGCCGCGGTCGCCCTCACCGAGCTCTGCTGGCTGGACCGTTCCAGGGACCGCCTGCGGGTCTGGGCGAGCTTTCTGACCGGGGCCCTGCTCCCCTTCGCTCTGCTCGCGCTCCACTCCCAGGCGGCTCTGGAGGCCTTCTTCGCGCGAGCGGTCTCCTACCAGATGGGGGATAGCTACGACGCCTACCAGGCTTCGCTCTCCCTCTTCCTGTCCTCGTCTGCGCTCCGCTTCCGGGGCCGCGCCCACTTTTCCAGATATTCCCCAGAAAGGTCAGCCACGGTTTCGGCCTGGCGCTCGGCCCGGCGTTTCTCCACGTGCAG
>JBDLIK010000945.1:0-1585 GCA_039714895.1 Myxococcota bacterium
CTGCCGGGCCCCGCTCAGGCTGACGCCAGCACCCTGAAGCGGTCCATGGAGAACCTCACCCTGTTTCCCTTCGACGTGCTCATGTCGCCCGTCGTGGCAGGCAAGACCCTGGTGACCAATCTCCGGGATATCGACGACAGCCCCGCCGTGAAGATCGCCTACCCGATCCCCGGCTACATCTGGCTCACCGGCGTCCAGATCGGTGCCGGCGTGCTGCGCGGCGTCACCGGGGCGTTCGAACTCCTCCCGGGGCTCATCCTGCTGCCCTTCGACGCCTCGATGGATCCCCTCTTCGACCCGGCGGACGAGAACGAGGCGATTGTGGACTGGGACGGGATCCCCTTCTACCACGTGCGCTTCGGCATCGACTACACGACCGCCGCCTACTAGGGCTGGGGGCTTCGCCCCCAGCCAACGATCGTGCCCCAGCGTCAGCCGTGGGATGCGCCGCTTCGCTCGCTAGGTCCGCGCGCAGAGGAAGGCCTCGGTGGCCTTCCGCAGGCCCTCGCCGTCCGACGGGTGCATCCAGATCACCTCGGAGACGGCGCGCAGCCAGGTACGCTGACGGCGTGCGAAGCGCCGGGTGTCGCGCTGCATGGACACCAGAGCGTTGGCGAGGGTATCGGCCCCGTCCACCACCGCGTGCATGTGGCGATAGCCGATGGCCTGCAGGGGCCGCAGCTCCGGGCCATAGCCGAGCTCGCGAAGCCGGCGCACCTCATCGAGCAGGCCCGCTTCGATCATGCCACGGCAGCGGGCATCGATGCGGCGGTCGAGAACCTCGCGGCCCGGGTCGAGGGCGAGGTGCAGCACCCGGTAGGGCCGGTCTGCAAAGGCGTGCGCCGCGCGGAGCTCCGAGGCGGGCCGCCCGCTGCGCTCGCAGAGCTCGAGCGCTCGCACCAGCCTCCGCAGGTCGTGCGGGTGGATGCCGGCCGCCGCCTCGGCATCGCGCTCGGCGAGCCGGCGGTGCAGCCGCATGGGGTCGCCCGCCTCGAGGGCGACGGCGTGCTCGGTCTCGAGGGTTCGGCGCAGGACGGGATCGGGTTCGACACCCTCGAGAATCCCGTCCAGGAACGCCCGGATGTAGAGACCCGTCCCGCCCGTCAGGAAGACCGGCGCGCCGCGCGCATGGATGGCGGCGGCAGCCCCGCGCGCTTCGCGCTGGTAGCGGCTGGCGCTGTAGTCGACCTTGGGACTCACCCGATCGAAGAGGTGATGGGGCACCCGCGCCCGCTCGACCGGATCCGGCTTCGCGCTCCCGATGTCGAGGTGGCGATACACCTGGAGCGAGTCTGCGTTCACGATCTCGCCCGCGAACCGCTGCGCCAGCTCGATGGCGAGGCCGCTCTTCCCCGACGCCGTCGGACCGGTGATCACCACCACGGGCGGCCGCTGCTCTCGGCTGTCGGAGCCCCGCATGCCACCAAGGTAGCGGGCTGCGGGCGAAGCCGGGGCCCCGTTGAAGCAGCACGACGAGCGAAGCGGCGCACGCCACGGCCGACGTAGGAGCAGGACCGACGGCTGCGGGCGAAGCCCGCAGCCCGCTAGCGGCGACCGAAGCGACGTTCGATCTCGGCCAGGGAGA
>JBDLIK010000946.1:0-1585 GCA_039714895.1 Myxococcota bacterium
ACGACGAATCGGTTGGGGTCGGCACCCCAGACCAGGTCGGTTGCCGCGTAGCGGAAGTTCCAGTCGCTGCGATCCAAGGATCGTCCTATCGCTCAGTAGGTTGGTGTCGGAGCGTCACGGACGACGGAGGGGCCCTTGACCCCACGAAGAGGATAGACCTCTTTCGACTCAACCGGCAGGCCCGAACGGGGTATTCTCTAGACGCCTACAATGGAGGTGCACCCCCAGGCGTGAGCGGGCTGCGGCGCCCACGATCCAGGCTTGGTCAGCCCAAAGCATCATGTGCGAGCTCTTCGCGATGTCCAGCCGGCAGCCCGCCACCGTGACCTTCTCGCTCGAGGAGTTCGCGCGCCACGGAGGGCTGTCGGGTCACCACAAGGACGGCTGGGGCATCGCGTACCTCCAGGAGCGCGATGTCTGGGTGATCAAGGAGGCCGCACCAGCGAGTACCAGCAGTCTCGTGCGATTCATCGAGTCCCGTGCTTTCCGCAGCACCCTGGTGCTCTCCCACATTCGCCGAGCGACACGGGGTCCCATCTGCTTCGAAAACACGCAGCCGTACCGCCGTGAGCTGGCGGGGCACGCCCATGTCTTCGCTCACAATGGCGATCTAGTCGACGTTCAGAGCTGCAGCGGGATTCGCCTCGGGCGAATGCGGCCCATGGGCACAACGGACTCGGAATACGCCTTCTGCGCGCTGCTGCACTCCCTCGAGGACCTCTGGCTGGACTCCCCGAAAGTCCCCAAGCTCGAGGATCGAGTCGAGGTCATCTCCTCGTTCGCCCGCGCGATCCGATCTCTGGGCCCGGCGAATTTCCTCTACTGGGATGGGGATGCCCTGTTCGCGCACGGTCACCGGCGGCGCCGTCCGGGCGGAGGCGACTTGCGGCCACCGGGACTCTACTCCCTGTGCCGGACGTGCTCCTTCGAGCCCAGTGCCGTCCACATCGAAGGCCTGCGGGTCACGCCGGCGACGGGCGAGCAGCAGGTTCTCCTGATGGCGAGTGTTCCTCTGACTGACGAGGACTGGCAACCCCTCGATGAGGGCGAGATCGTCGCGGTCTCGCACGGAACGATCCGAGCACGAGTTGCCGCTTCGCCGCAGGGGCCAGGATGAGGCAACTCGGTCACCTGTCGCTGCATCCTCGGTCTCATGGGCATCCGGCGGACCGGAAAGGAAGGAAGCGATGAGTCTAAGCGCGCAGATCAGCGTCTATCCCCTCCGTCAGCAGCACCTGGGACCGGCCATTGAAGCGGTGCGTCTCGCACTGGAGAGCGGGGGTCTCGAGCCCGAGGTCGGTCCCATGAGCACGCTCGTAAGGGGCGACGCGGACAAGATCTTCGCCGCCCTCCGGGAGGCCTTCGAACGCGCCACAGCCGCGGGGGACGTGGCGATGGTGCTCACTCTTTCGAACGCCTGCCCGGCGGAGGTTCGGGGCGCCCGTGTCGTGGGAGATCTTTGAGGAGGGGGCCGCCCGCTACGAGGGCTGGTACGGGACCCCGCGCGGGCGGCGCGCCGACCGCTCAGAGCGCGCGCTCCTCGCCTGGCTGCTCGGCTGGTTTCCAGGCGCCCGCCGGGTGCTCG
>JBDLIK010000947.1:0-1584 GCA_039714895.1 Myxococcota bacterium
TCCGGGCGCTCCAGACGACGCCCGCAGCACGCTTCGAGGTCGAGCGCAGCGAGCTGCTGCCGCTTCCCCTCTATGTGCCCGAAGTCTATGCCCTGCACACGCGGGTCGTGGATGTCGAGGGCCTCGTCCATCTCCATACCAACCGCTACTCGGTCGAAGAGACGCTGATCGGGCACCGCGTGCAGGTGCGCGAGACCCTGGAGCGGGTGCGCATCTTCGTGGGCCCCCGCGGCGTGGCTGAGCACCTGCGCCTCGACGAGGGCGCCTACGGGCGCTCGGTCCTTCCCGTGCACCGCCACCGCGCCCATCGTCGCAAGACCGACGGCCAGTGTCCGCCGCTGCCCGGAGAGGAGCGTCTACGCGAAGCCCATCCGGCGCTCGCCACCCTGGTCGACCGGCTGCGCAAGCAGCACGGAGGACGGGCAGCGCGAGCCTTGCGGCAGCTCCAGCGCTGCTACCAGGACTACCCCCGCGAGCCGCTGATCGAGGCCGTGGAGTCGGCCCTCGACTACGGGCTCACCGATCTCGCGCGGATCGAGCGCATGATCCTGGCGCGTGTGGCGGGAGACTTCTTCCAGCTCCCGCTGGCGTCTGACCGCGAGGACGACGATGAACGATGACCTCGTCCAACTCTGCCAGAGTCTGAAGCTGCGGCGGATCCCGAAGATCCTCGATCGCGAGCTCCGCCGGGCTGAGAAGCAAGCGCCGGCCTACGACGAGTTCCTGGCGCGCCTGCTCCGTGAAGAGCTCCACACCTTCCAGGAGCGCAGCCTCGAGCATCGCATCCGAAGGGCCAGGCTCCCCGAGCGTTGGGCGCTCGAGAGCTTCCCGTTCGACCGCCAGCCGGGGGTGCGCAAGGCCGCCCTTCTCCAGCTCGCCTCGCTCGACTTCGTCCCCCGCGCCGAGAACCTGGTCTTCATCGGCGAGACCGGGGTCGGGAAGACGGGACTCGCGTCCGGTCTGCTCCTCAAGGCGCTCGAGAACGGCTACCGGGGTCTGTTCGTCAAGGCCCAGGATCTGTTCGACGAAGATGTACACGACGCTGGCCGATCGCTCGACACGCAAGCTCCTCGACCGCCTGATCCGCATCGACGTACTCCTGATCGACGAGCTGGGCTATCTGAATCTCCGTCCCGAGCAGAGCAACATCTTCTTCAAGTTGATGGAAGAGCGGTATGGCCAGAAGCCGACTCTGATCACCACCAATCTCGACTACGACGACTGGGCCGAGTTCCTGGGTCAGAAAGCGATGGTGAGTGCGCTTCTCGATCGGCTGCGCCACCGCTGCCACACGCTCCGCATCGAGGGACCCTCGCTCCGAACGCCCCACCCGTAGCCCCAGGCCCACCTCGGACGTCTCTGGACGGGCTCGGCCTGCCGCGCCAGAGCACCCGTGCGCGACTTCGACGCGGATCCACTCCTCGCGACCCCTCGAATGCAGCTTGGGTCACTTCTCACGAGTAGGGGCGGGTCAAATCTCGCGAGCGTTGAAGCGCCGGCGCCATCTCGTCGTCGGCGCCCTGGATCAGGAGGATCGGGCGTGGCGCGATGCGTCCAATCGCGGTCACCGGGTTGGGGCCCCCG
>JBDLIK010000948.1:0-1582 GCA_039714895.1 Myxococcota bacterium
CACCAGCATGACCTGCACCACATCGAAGGGGCCCGGCGGCACCCGCGGATCGCGGGCCGAGATGGAGTAGAGCAGCAGGCCCAGGACGACCACGAGCAGCAGGTCGAACACGATGAGCACCTCGCGCTCGATGTCGAGGGCGCGACCGGTCCCCAGCACCAGCCCCAGGAACACGAGCAGCACGATGGTGAAGAGCGGCGTGAAGAGACGCGCCAGCACAGGCGCCATGTTCTCGATCACGCTCTGCTTGCTCTCGACGAGCCACGACGCGACCAGGACGCCCCCCATCGAGCCGCATGGCAGGATCCACGACGCGAAGAACGGCTCGATGTCGATCCCGATGGCCTCGAAGATCATCGCGGTGAAGCCGGTCAGAACCCCGCCGCCCAGGGCGATCAGCACGTAGTAGATGAACAGCTCGCCCGAGAAGCGGATGAAGTCCATGCGCCCCGCCACGTCGCCCCACCGGGCGCCGGCATACGCGATGCCCACAATCAGCCAGAGCGCGATCGGCAGGTGCAGCGCCGTGAGCGTCTCGGTGTAGCCGGGGTCGTGCGTGCTCGAGCCCGGCACGTGGGGTGCGAATGGATAGACGTTGGCGAACAGTCCCGCCGCGACGAACGCCGCGGCCAGCCACCAGAGCGTGCGGGTGTCGAGCCGCCGTTTCCAGACGAAGTAGCCGGTCAGCAGGGGCAGCACGAAGAGGCCCAGATTGCGGAGGTAGAAGCCGGCGTCCTGGCCCAGCTGCATCCCGAAGAGCGCCGGCACCTTGATGGCCACCGCCGCCGCCACCGCGAGGCAGAAGGCGACGAGGGCATCCGTTCGGGCCCGCGCCCGTGGCTCACCGGAATCGGAGGGGACAACGACGAGCTGCTTCCAGAGGCGCTCCGAGTGCTCGCGCGCGAACTCGCGCGAGAGGGCGTCGAGGTCGCCCATGCGCTTGACCGCTACCAGGAACGCCTCATCGGTGTCGAGCCCCGCGTCGGTCAGGACCGCGACCTGCTCGCGCAGGTGGTCCTCCAGCTCGGCTACATCGGTGGAGTGGATAGCCTCCCGGCGGCGGAGGTATTCCCGCCACTGGTCGATCTGCTCCTCGAGCCGTGCAGCGTGATCCGAAGGCGTCATCGCTCAGGCTCCCTGTGGAAGTGGCGCGGCTGACGCCGGGTGCCCGGCCGGGATGGAAATACGGAACATCGACCAGATGCCCCGAAGGGTCGCGTCCACTGCTTGCCACTGCCTGCGTTCCTCTGCAAGCTGAGCCCGGCCACGGGACGTGATCCGGTAGTACTTGCGACGGCGGCCGCTCTCCGCGACTTCCCACCTCGCCTCGACGTGGCCCAGCCGCTCGAGCCGATGCAGAACCGGGTAAAGCATCCCGTCAGTCCACTCCATGCGCCCTCCGGACAACTCGCGAACCCGTTTGAGGATGGCGTAGCCGTAACTGTCCTCTTCGGCCAGGATCGCCAGGACGATCGGGGTCGAGGAAGCGGCTATCAGGTCCTTGTTGATCTCCATGATTTCACTCGCGCGGCGCTAACGAACTCGAATCCGAGTGTACATAGCAGCATTATACATGACAGCG
>JBDLIK010000949.1:0-1582 GCA_039714895.1 Myxococcota bacterium
GATCGTGCGTCAGATCTCGGCGCACAAGGAAGAGCCAGAGTGGATGCTGGAGTTCAGGTTGAAGGCGCTGGAGATCTTCTACTCGAAGCCGCTTCCGGAATGGGGTGGGGACGTCGCGGCCCTCGACCTGGATGACATCTACTACTACCTGAAGCCGCAGGACCATATGGAGCGGTCCTGGGACGACGTCCCCGAGGAGATCAAGGAGACGTTCGAGCGGCTGGGCATTCCCGAGGCCGAGCGGAAGATCCTGGCGGGGGTCGGAGCGCAGTTCGAGTCGGAGATGGTGTACCACTCGCTGAAGGAAGAGTGGACGGAGCTGGGCATCATCTTCGAGTCGATCGAGGACGGCTTGCGTCTGTATCCCGAGATATTCCGGGAGTACTTCGCGACCGTGGTGCCTCCGCAAGACAACAAGTATGCGGCCCTGAACTCGGCCGTGTGGTCCGGCGGGTCGTTCGTGTACATCCCGTCGGGCGTGAATGTCGACATCCCGTTGCAGGCGTACTTCCGGGTGAACGCCGAGCAGATGGGGCAGTTCGAGCGCACGCTGATCATCTGCGAGGAGGGCGCGCAGGCGCACTACATCGAGGGCTGCACGGCGCCGAGCTACTCCACCGACTCGTTCCACTCGGGCGTGATCGAGATCATCGTCAAGCCGGGGGCGCGCTTCCGCTACACGACGATCCAGAACTGGTCGCACAACATGTACAACCTCGTGACGCAGCGGGCGATGGTGCACGAGAACGCCAACATGGAGTGGGTGGACGGCAACCTCGGCTCGAAGCTCACCATGAAGTATCCTTCCTGCTACCTGGTCGGCGAGGGCGCGCACGGTGAGATCCTGTCGATCGCATACGCCAGCGACGGGCAGCATCAGGACACGGGCGGCAAGGTCGTGCACGCCGCTCCCCGCACGACGTCTCAGATCGTCTCGAAGTCGATTTCGAAGGGCACGGGACGCTCCTCCTACCGGGGCCTGTGCAAGGTCTACGAGGGAGCCGTGGGCGCCAGGTCGAACGTCGAGTGCGACGCGCTCCTCCTCGACGAGACGTCTCGCACCGACACGTATCCCTACATCGAGATCGACGAGAACATGTCGAGCATCGGGCATGAGGCGTCGGTCTCGAAGGTGGGTGAGGAGCAGCTGTTCTACCTGATGAGTCGCGGGCTCTCCGAGGAGGAGGCCATGACCATGGTCGTGCGCGGCTTCATCGAGCCCATCGCCAAGGAGCTTCCACTCGAGTACGCGATCGAGCTGAACCGCCTCATCGAGCTCGAGATGGAGGGCAGCGTCGGCTGAGCCGTCGCTGTCGATCCGGATAGATTCCGGAAGTCGGGCGCGTGGCGCAGCGGCTTCCGCAGCAAGGAGATTCACGTTGGCCGAAGGGACGATGACCAGCGATACGAGGACGGACACGAACAGGCCGGTGGCAACGGAATCGATTGCCCGCGGGCTCGCCACATACGTCCGGGGGGTTCACGAGCCTTCCATGCTCACCCGGCTGCGCGGCGACGGGTGGAAGACGTACGTCGAGACTCCGATGCCTACTCGGAAGAGCGAGGAGTGGAGGTATACGGA
>JBDLIK010000950.1:0-1570 GCA_039714895.1 Myxococcota bacterium
GCCCCGTGAACGACGCGATGGCGTCGCTGCGCTGGCCCTCGGGCACCATCTCGCGCACACGGCTGCGCCACCACGGGAGCGGATGGCCGGTGCGCGGCGCATCGCCGCGAGCGATCTCGAGCAGCCAGCCCGGTAGCGGCGCTGGGCGGGTCTCGTCGGGGGTGTGGCCCGGAAGCCAGCGGTAGCGCCCGCCCGAGGGATGCAGCGACGGGGGCACCACCACAAGTCCGCCGTCGCCGCGCAGGTCGAGGCCCGGGGCGAGGCCGACGCGGTTGCGTAGCTCGCCGTCCGGGTGTGCGAAGTACAGGTGGCGTCCGCCGCCGCCGGTCTGCGCCTCGACGGTGTGCGGCAGCGCGCTCGGGCTCCCCAAAAGGGTGCGGCCGACCCCCACTCGACCTTGCCCAGCTTCTGCGAGGTGAAGGACGCAGGCTCACAGGCACTGCTCTTGAGCGGCACGCGCGCTCCCGAAAAGGGTCCTACTCGACGATCCGTGCGGTCGCCCCCCCCTCGACCTCACCCACCCTCTGCGAGGAGAAGGTGCACGCGCTCGGGCACTGCTTGGACGGCGCGCGCAGCCGGGTGACCGTCTCGACGGCGCGGCCGACGCCCTGGCCCCGGCGGACTCGTGCGGCCGAACCCCAGTTCCCCTTCCAACACTCGCCCAGCCGCCCCGAAGGCGAGCCCGGAGCTCACCCATCCGAAGCGCGGGGTTGCCTCCTTGTGGCACGCACATCTGTGCACCGGCCGTTCGACTTCGACGGCCGCGCACATCTGTGCATCGGGATCAGTCGCACCCCTCGCGACGCCGTGGTCGCCAACGTGAGCCGCGCCCCCAACCTGTGCCCCTGCGCGCTCCCTCTCGCAGGTCAAGGGGCGTGCCGCACGGCTCCAACGTGCCGGTGCCCGGGCTCGGCTCGGAACGTGAACGAGTAGAGCCCCTGGAGCACAGGCCCACGGGTCTCGACCTCACAGCGAGCCGCCAGCAAAGGGACTCGAAGAGCTCGCAACCCGCGGAGCAGAAAACCCTGATAACTCTTTACCTTACGCCTCTCGCAGCCTATGCTATCTCGCAGGATCAGTAGCATCGGGACCGGGTTTCGACGCCACCCGGGCGTCTGCTTCTGAACGAATGGCGCCAGGTAGTGCTTCACGATCTCGCGGGATTTCCACCCGAGGTTCTCTCGGACGCTCTCCAAGTCGGCCCCGGTTGCAAGCTGCAGGGAGGCGCTCGTGGCGCGGAGGTCGTGGAGGGGCTTCACGCGATCGCGGTCAACGCCGATGCCTGCAGCGTCCCACACGCGGCGAGCGGCCCTGCTGAGCGTGTAATCCAGCCACTGACGCCCTGTCGGAGACGTGAAGACGTAGGCCCGCTCGTCGGGAGGCTGTGTCCGCCTGCGGTGGTCGTCGAAGATCGCGATGAGTGCGGCCGGGAGCGGCACGGTTCGTGCCGTGCGGTTCTTGGTTCTGGGCAGGCGGAGCATCCCGACGGTCAGATCGAGGTCACGCCACTGCAGGCCGCGTAGCTCGCTGTTCCGCAAGCCACAGAACGCCGCGACCGCGAGCACCGCCT
>JBDLIK010000951.1:0-1567 GCA_039714895.1 Myxococcota bacterium
GCTCGCGGCAGCCGTCCTCGCAGCTGTGATGGCGCTGGCGGGCGCCGGGACGGCCCGCGCCTGTGCGAGCCACGGAACGAATGCGGGGAACGACATCCAACATTGGTTGCTCGGCGACGTCGATGGCGACCAGCTGGTCGAGGCGTTCATCGGGATCGAGGACGAGATCGTTCCGCCCACTGCGTCCACCGTCTGTGTGTGTGGCATCGGACTGGGCAGCTCCGAGAACGGCCTGCCGCCAGGCTCGCAGCTGACCGGAGCTCACGTGGCCGTGCTGGACATCGTCTCCCGGCGAGTCTCCGACCTCGCCGCGTTCCAGTTCACCGCCAGCGCGGCCACGACAGCGGCCCTGGAGGTCGGCTCCTCCGAACCCGGCGGCCCCCCGGACGGGCAACCGCTCTTCGAGGGGTCGACGTGGTTTGGCTTCGCAGCGGACGTCGAGCCCTTCATGCTGCCAACGCTCGGTGCCAACGAGACCCTCGTGCTCTCCTTCGACCTCGATCTGCCGGTCTCGGCGCTCCCCCTCTCGATCAAGGCGCAGTTCGCAGCTGGCCAGGGGAGCTCGGACGGCACTCCGCTCTTCTCCGGCGATCACCCCACACGCTACTTCGGCGTCGACGATCCACAGCTGTTCTTCGTTCCCGAGGCGCGCGCGAGTGGGCTCGCGCTGGCCGCCGCGGCGTGGCTGGGCCGGCGGAGGCGACGCGGGATGGGCAAGGCAGATGCTGCGGGCCGCCTCCCGAGCGCCCTGGTCCGTGCCCCTCACTCCCGCCAGTCCGCGATGAACACGTTCGTCTCCCCCGGCCGGGCATTGTTGCGGTTGGAGGCGAAGACGAGCTGCTTCCCCTCCCGGCTGAACATGGGGAAGCCGTCGAAGGTCTCGTTCCAGGTGATGCGCTCGAGAGCCGTCCCATCCACGTTCACCAGGTAGAGATCGAAGTTTCGGCCGCGCGGATCATCCATGTTGGAAGCAAAGATGATGCGCTCGCCATCCGGGTGGAAGAAGGGGGCAAAGTTGGCCTTGCCGTTGCGAGTGACCTGGCGCTGATTGCTGCCGTCGGCGTCCATCACGAAGAGCTCGAGCCGCGTCGGGCGCACCAGGCCCTCTGTGATGATCTCCTCGTACCGGCGCAGCTCCTCCTCCCCCTCTGGATGATTCGCCCGGTAGACGATCTTCGTGCCGTCTAGAGAGAAAAAGGGGCCACCGTCGTAGCCCTTCGTGCGGGTGAGCCGCCGCAGATCGCCGCCCTCCAGGTTCGTGGTGTAGATCTCGGGGTCTCCGTCCCGGGTGGAGGTGAAGACGATGCGGTCGCCCCGGGGTGAGACGGTGGCCTCCGCGTCGTAGCCCGGCGACTCGATGAGCGGGCGCAGCTCGCTGCCGTCCGGGCGGGCGATGTAGATGTCGAACTCATCGTAGAGCTTCCAGACGTAGCCGTGACTGCGGTCGGGCGGGGGCAGGCAGCCCTCGTCGGCGGCATGGGTGGATGCGAAGAGAACGCGCTCGTCTCCAGGCATGAAGTAGGCGCAGGTCGTGCGCCCCTTCCCGCTGCTCACCCGGCGCTCGCCG
>JBDLIK010000952.1:0-1556 GCA_039714895.1 Myxococcota bacterium
TCGGCGAGGTCGAGGACCTTGGCGGGGCTCTTCTCGACCACGGTGACGTCGTGCCCATCCGAGGCGAGACCACTGGCCAGGGTCGCTCCGACCCGGCCACCGCCGACGACGATGATGTTCACGAGCGCCCCCCGCGCCGTCCCCCAGGGGACGAAGCATCCCCCAAAGAGCGTAGGCAAGCGGTCGGTTTCCTCCAGCGGAGAGCCGGGCGCCCGGCCTCGTGGCCTCTAGGAGCTCCCCCAGAGACGGTCGAGCAGCGTGAGCAGACTCAGGGAGCCGAAGAAGACGAAGGCAAGGGCGAGGGCACCAATCCGCAGGGCCGAGGGCCGCAGCGGTCCCCGGAAGGCGCGCAGGTTGAGCACCAGCAGCAGGCCCGAGTACAGGAACATCACGAAGCCGTTCAGCACTGCGGAGAGCACCAGCAGCAGGAACGGCTGGTCGAAGCCGACGACGAGCACGAGGGCTCCGAAGGCGATGAGGGCCCAGAGCACTCCGAAATAGAGTCGAGAGAGGCCGGGCCCTGGGCCGCCGTGGAAGCGGAGCGCCAGCACATCGGCAACGACCCTCGCCACGGCGTCGAGAAGCGCGAGCTCGGTGGAGAAGAGCACCGCGATGCCCGCCAGCAGGAACGCATGGCGTGCGGGTGCGCCGAGCTGATCGCCCAGACGCTGCGCCTGGTCTGCGATGAAGCCGAGCCCCTCGCTCGGCGCAGAGCCGGCGCCGAGCAGCGCGTGGGCCACCAGGCACATCAGGCCCAGCGAGAGGACGCACAGCACGTAGAAGGAGAGGAAGTGCTCGAGGTTCGTGCGCCGCCACCAGAGCTGCCAGCGTGCGAGATTGCCCGGGCTTCCCGGGAATACGAACCCGATCTGGGCGACCCCCTCCTCACGCCCGGTAAAGGGGCTCGTGATGCGCCCGATGTAGCTCCCCATCCCGTAGCCCTTGTCCTTGATGTAGTTGCTCTGGGCCAGGTTGACGGTGCCCCCCGCCCCCGCGAAGGCCAGCGCACCGAGCAGGAGGGGAAGATCGATTCCTGCGGGCACGTGTCCGAACCGGGCGATTCCGCGAAAGAGGCTCAGCACGTCCTCCACCCGGACCACGGCGAGCGCAAGGATCACCAGCAGCACGAAGATCGAAGCCACCAGTACGGTCTGCAGAACCTCGACGGTGCGGTAGACGACGGGGCCCAGAGAGAGGATCGCCCCGCAGAGCACGAGGCCACCGATGGCCAGCAGGCGGACGTCGCCTCCCAGCTGCCAGGTGAGCAGCGTCGCCGCGCCCGTCGCCCATCCCGGCCAGATCCAGGGGACCGTGCCGCAGACCAGGAAGGCCGGCCCCCAGATCCGCGCCAGGCGGAAGAACCCCGTGACGGCACTCTCCCCGGTGGCGAGGGTCCAGCGCTCGATCTCCATGTTGAGGAAGAACTGGATGGTGACGCCGAGCCAGGCGGCCCAGAAGATCTGAAAGCCCCACTCGGCAGTCAGCCGCGGCCAGAGCACGAACTCGCCGCTGCCGATGGACAGTCCGGCCAGGATGATGCTGGGGCCGAGCAGCGC
>JBDLIK010000953.1:0-1556 GCA_039714895.1 Myxococcota bacterium
CCGCCCCACGACCAGAGCGTGGCGGGCCTGCGCGCCTATCAGCAGGCCGTGCTCGCGAGCCTCGGCGGGCGGGACCGGGACGTGCCCCTCGCGGAGAAGGCGGAATTCTTCGAGTGGCAGATCTGGCGCTACCACATCGGACCCCACGGACAGGCCATGCCCCGGCTCAACCTCCCCGAGCAGCCGGGCGAGCCCATCGTCTACGGCTACGGGGCCGACATCTCCACCTGGAACGGGGCCCTGCTCGCGGCCCTGAGCCACAAGTACGCGGTGACCCGTGACGCCAGGACCCTTTCGCACATCGCCGAGCTCCTCGAGGGCATGCACCTCTTCTTCGAGGCGACGGGCCAGCCGGGCCTCCCGGCCCGCGTGGTGCTGCCCACCCCCAACGCAGCCACGCCCCACGTCTTCCCGGCGCCGGATGGCGAGACGTACCACTACCGGGCGGAGCCCGCCAAGGGCACGCTCACCCAGCTCGTCGTCGGCTACGCGGCGATGATGATGTACGTCCACCCGGATCTCCCGGAGCCGATCCGGAGCCGAGCGCACCGGGACCTGATCTCTCTGGTACTGCACCTGGTCCGGCACGACTACCAGATCACGGGCCTGGACGGAGAACCCACGCGCCACGGCTCCCTGCGTCCCCAGATTCTCTGGTACGGAGTCCCCTTCCAGTCCCAGGTGTCCTACATGCTGGTGGCGGCGGCCCACGAGTTTCCGCCGGATCACCCCGGCCAGGCGGAGGTGATCCACGAGCAGTTCCGCCGGCTGCGCGACCGCCATCCCTATTGGATGCCCTGGTGGCTACCCCCCTTCCTGCCTCGCCCCCAGCGCTTCCCCCGCAGCCAGATCCTGGACGCCAACGACCTGAACCACCTGGTGAACGCGACCCACACGGGTCTCTCCCTCGAGCTCTTCGCAGCACGTCGTGAGGGCCGGGAGCCCGACGCCGAGCTGCTCCGCCAGCTCGGCGAGACGATCTACTGGAGCGTGGAGCGGTTGGACCAGCAGCGGAACAGCCTCGCGAACTTCATGTGTGCCGATCTCTTCGCGGACCCGCGCTTCCTGGCCGCGGCGGCGCGCCGGAATCCCGACACCGTCGAGCAGCGGCTCGACGTACTCCTCGACCAGGGCGTGGAGCAGCTGCGCCGCTTCACCCTCGACCGCTTCCGCTGGGAGGGGTTGGGCTACGTGACGGACACGCCCAACTGGGCCGACGACTTCCGGCCCGACAGCTACCTCTGGAAGGTCGAGCCGTTGCTGGCCTTCGAGGTCACCGGCCCACCCACCTCCATGCTCTACAGCGCCATCGACTACCTCCACGCCTACTGGCTCCTGCGCCACGCCGGCCTCGACTCCGCCCCGGCCGTCCTGGAGCGCCATGCCGAGGTGCTGGACGTTCAGCCCTCCCGGCTGGAAGAGGCCCGCGCGGAGATCCGCTGAGAGGTGTGGTCAGGCCTGGTGGATGGAGCTGACCGGCGCGCCGCTCACGAGTTCAGCTCCTTCGCCACCCGCTCCGCGTGCCCGGTCGCGCCCATCTCGACGAAGAGCCGGTG
>JBDLIK010000954.1:0-1553 GCA_039714895.1 Myxococcota bacterium
AACGCCTCGCCCGCTGGGCGGCACCGTCGGGGGTGGCGTTCGTCGATGCCCTACCGGCCCTCGAGCAGCAGGGCGAGGCGGTGCAGCTGTACTGGCCCATCGATCGTCACCCGACGGCCGCGGCCCACGCCGTCGTGGCGGAGGTGCTCGCACGGCAGCTGACGAGCGCCGGGCTCGTTCCGTAGCAGGAGGTCGCCCGCATGCAGGCAACCTCTCGAGGGTGGCGCGCGCCGTTCCTGGCGCTGGCAGCGCTGCTGGCGATCCTGGCGGTCACCTACGCCCGCGGCGAGGACTCCTACGTCCGCATCGACGACCACCTGGATGGCCAGGTCCCCCTCTATCGGCTGCTGTCCACCACCCAGCCCCTCGTGGGCTCGCTCGACGACAGCATCCCGGCGGTCTTCGGGGGCATCCCCCGCAACTCGATGCCGACCACCTTCCACATCGGGCCGCTGCTCTACTACGCATTTCCTCCCTTCTGGGCCCATGTCGCCAACGAGCTCCTGGTGCGGCTGGTGGCCTTTGCGGGGATCTACCTGCTGCTCCGGCGCAAGCTGCTGCGCGACGCCCCTCCCTTCATCCCGGCGGGTGCCGCGCTGGCCTTCGCCCTGCAGCCCTTCATGCTGATCGCCTACGGGAGCGTCGCTGGAGCCCCTCTGCTGCTCTACGCCCTCCTGAACCTGCAGCAGCGCCGGGGGTCGGCCTTCGACTGGGGGGTGGTGGCGGTCTATCCCTTCTACTCGGGGCTTGCCTACGTCGGCTTCTTCATCCTGCTGCTGCTGGGTCTGTTCGTGCTGTTCGAGCTCGCCGCTCGCCGGCGGCTCGATGTCCCCCTCGTGCTGGCCGGGGGGCTCATCGCCCTGGGCTACTCCGCCTCGGAGTATCGGCTCCTCTACCAGACCTTCCTGGACCCCGATTACGTCTCCTATCGCGCAGAGTTCGCTCGCTTCCACGGCGGGCTCCTGCACGTGGCACGGGCGATCGTGCGGTCGTTCCTCCGGAACCACATGCACGCGGGCGGCCTGCAGTCGCCGTTCATCCTGGGGTCCATGGCACTGGCGCTCGCCCTGGGCCTGATCCAGCGGCTGCGAACCGGGGCCGGCGTCCACCCGGCGGATCTGCGGGGCCTCCTGCGCGCAGGGATGGCGGGCCGGTCTGCCCTCGGAGCCCTCCTCGGCCTCGGGCTGCTCTGTCTGGCGCTGTCCCTCTACGTGGGAGTCTGGCAGTGGGGCCCGGTCCAGCGGCTCGTGGAGGCGGCCCCGGGACCGGTGCGCAGCTTCAACTTCCACCGCTTGCAGTGGTTCGCGAGCCCGCTGTTCGCACTGGGCTTCGCATGCGCGCTCTGCGTCCTGGACCGGCGTGGGCGCTGGGGACGGGGCGTGGCCCTGGCCCTGCTGGGGACCCAGCTCGGCTGGGTGATCTGGAACGGAGACGCCTGGACCGAGGCACGCCGGAGCGGGCTCACCTTCCGGGGCTACTACTCGCCGAAGCTCTTCGACGAAATCCGAGCCCACATCGGTCGTCGAAGAGAGGAGTATCGGGTGGTGAGCCTC
>JBDLIK010000955.1:0-1551 GCA_039714895.1 Myxococcota bacterium
CCCCGATCTCATCGAGGAAGAGCGTGCCCCTGGTGGCCGCGGCGAACAGGCCGCGACGCCGCTGGGTCGCGCCGGTGAAGGCGCCGCGCTCGTGGCCAAAGAGCTCGCTGTCCAGCAGGCTCTCGGCCAGCTCCGTGACCGCAACTGCCACGAACGGGCCGCGCTCGCTCTCGTCGTGGATCGCCCGAGCGACCACTTCCTTTCCCGTCCCAGTCTCGCCCGTAACGAGCACCGTGGCGCGCGAACGCGCTACCCGCCGCACCAGGCTGCGAACACGATGCGCCTCCAACGAGCAGCCCACGATCCGGTCCGCGCCCAACCGATCCTCCGGCGCCGGCTCCTGCTGGTGCGACAGGCTCTCTTCGATAGTGGGCAGAAGCTGCTCCTCGATGCGAAAGGGGTACTCGAGAAAGTAGAAGGCGCCGTCGCGTCCCGCTTGAAACACCGCCTCGGCGTCGGCCCCGGAGCTGTAAAGAATGAAGGGCAGGTCGAGGGTACGACGCACGCTGCGCAGCAGTGAGAGACCGTCCATGGGACTCATCCGATAGTCAGAGAGCACCACATCCACGCGCTGAGTCCGGAGGATCGCGAGCGCCTCAGAGCCATCCCTTGCGGTGGTCACTCCGTAGCCCAAAGCTCGCAGCTCCGCTCCGATCTTTTCGCGGGTACGACAGCGGTCCTCGACCAGAAGGAGCTCGCCACTCATCCCGTTCCTCCTCAATCGCTCTCGGCAAACCGGGGCAGCCGAACGCGCACGCGGCAGCCCACGCTGAGGGGTTCCATCTCGATGGAACCTCCGTGGAGACGCACGATCTCGCGGCAGAGGGCGAGGCCCAGGCCGAAGCCGCCGGGCAGCAACGCCACCCCCGGATCGAATACGCGAACTACGTCCTCGGGCTCGATCCCCACGCCATTGTCCTCCACTTCGAGCACTACTCGCGGACCGGACTCTTGGCACCTCTCCGAGTCGAACTTCGAACTCACTCGAATGCGCGCTCCGGCCTCCGTGGCCTTCACCGCGTTGTCCACGAGGTTTTCTACCACCGAAGCCAGGCGGGTCGGGTCAGCGATGAGCGGCAGCTGGCTTTGAGCGTGATGGACCTCGAACTCTCGGTCATGGGTGAGCCGGGTGACCCGGCTGACGGCGTCCTCCACCACCTGTACCAAGTCAATTCGCCGGCGGTCCAGCCGAACGCCGGAGTGGAACAGCAGCAGGTCGAGGCGGCGGCTCATCTCGGCTGAGGTGGCCAGGATCTGGTCGACCTGCGAGTCATCGGACTCCAGGCGGTTTGCGAGTTGCACGGCGAGCTCGTACACCTCTTCGTTGGGCTTGCGCAGCTCGTGAGCGACGCCGCGCACGAACTCGGCGTGGAGCCTGTGGCTGGTGATCTCGGCGATCTCCCTGGACTGCCGATCGACCTCCCGCTTCAGCTCCGCCAGCAGCTCCAGACGCGCGACCGCCAGCCCGGCGAAGACGCAGACCGTCTCGAGCTGAGGCCCGAGCTCCTGGAAGCGCCCTGGGCGCCGTGCTTCCGCCACCAACACTCGAGT
>JBDLIK010000956.1:0-1550 GCA_039714895.1 Myxococcota bacterium
AGCGTGGCGGGCGCCTACTGGCGCGGCGACGAGAAGCGCGAGCAGCTGCAGCGCATCTACGGCACCAGCTGGTTCAAGAAGAAGGATCTCGACGCACATCTCGAGCGCCTGGAGGAAGCGAAGAAGCGCGACCACCGGAAGCTGGGCAGGGAGCTCGATCTGTTCGGAATGCAGGAGGAGGCCGGGGGAGGCCTGGCGTTCTATTTCCCGAAGGGCTCGACGCTGCGCGGAACCCTCACCGACTACTGGCGCGCCGAGCATCTGAAGGCGGGCTACCAATTCGTCGACACGCCCCACATCAGCAAGGCCGATCTCTGGCACACCTCGGGGCACATGGAGTTCTACAAGGAGAACATGTACACCTTCGAGATCGAAGGGCAGGAGTACGTGGTCAAGCCCATGAATTGCCCCGGTCACGTGCTGGTGTACAAGCGCCGCCTGTGGAGTTATCGCGAGCTGCCGGTCCGTTACGCCGAGCTCGGCACCGTGTATCGCTACGAGCGCAGCGGCACGCTGCACGGAATGTTGCGCGTGCGCGGCTTCACCCAGGACGATGCGCACATCTTCTGCCGGCCCGACCAGCTCGAGGACGAGGTCGTCGGCGTGCTGAAGCTCATGCAGCGCATGCTCACCCGCTGCGGTTCCGTAGAGTCCGAAGTGGAGCTGTCCGTTCGCGATCCGGAGAACCCGGGCAAGTATGCCGGCAGCGACGAGGAGTGGGAGAAAGCCGAGGCCAGCCTGGTCCATGCCATCGAAACCATGGGCTACTCCTACAAGCGCATGGAGGGCGAGGCCGTCTTCTACGGGCCGAAGATCGACGTCAAGCTCGTCGACGCCATCGGCCGCAAGTGGCAGTGCTCCACCGTGCAGTTCGACTTCAACCTGCCGCGGCGCTTCGGCGTCGACTATGTCGACAACGAGGGCAACCGGAAGAACTGCTACATGGTGCACCGGGCGCTCTTCGGATCCGTGGAGCGCTTCATCGGCATGCTCACCGAGAACTACGCCGGGGCATTCCCGGCGTGGCTGGCGCCCGTACAGGCCGCCGTGCTTCCGGTGAGTTCGGCCTTCGCGGACTACGCCGAGGACCCCGCTCACGCGTTGCCTCACCCGCACCACCCCGAGGCCGAGCTCTGGCCCGACGCCGGGCCGAGGGCACGAAGGCGGGACGAGGGCCCTTGCGGCTGCAGTACTGCCCCTCAGACGAATCCGTGACACGTACAGCGTTCGCAATCTCACGCAACGTGGGCGGGGCGGTGGTGAGGAATCGGATCCGGCGGAGGATCCAGGCGGTACTGAGGGAACTCGATCACGAGACCGAGGACCTGCCCCCATCCGGTGATCTACTGATCCGGGTGACGGCGCCGCTCGAGAGCTGGTCACATGCGCAGCTGCGTACGACGATGATCGAACTTCTCCTCCCCTTGGTGTCGGCATGAGCCCGGCGTCCCGGCTGCTTCGACGCCTGGTGCGGGGCTCTCAGTATGTCTTCGCGGGCCGACCCTCGCCGTGCCGCTATGTGCCGAGCTGCTCGAATTACGCACTGGATG
>JBDLIK010000957.1:0-1549 GCA_039714895.1 Myxococcota bacterium
CCGCGCTCGGCGACGGGGGAGTGGATCGGGGGGATGTGCATGACCGAGCCTGAGGTGGGGACCGATGTCCTTGCCATGGGCACCCGTGCCGTGCGCGAGGGCGACGACTACCTGCTCACCGGGCGCAAGACCTTCATCACCAACGGCGGGGTCGATGAGCAGACCCTCGGGGACGCCTTCGTGGTGTACGCGGCCACGGCGCCCCGGGTGGTCACCTCCTTCCTGGTGGAGAAGGGAATGCCGGGATTTCGCCTGGGGCAGAAGTGGACCGACAAGCTCGGGATGCGCGCCTCCTACACCACCGAGCTCCTCTTCGATGCCGTGCGGGTGCCCATGGCGAACCGTCTGGGCGAAGAGGGCCAGGGCACGGTACAGATGATGCGGAACCTGGAGGTGGAGCGACTCACGCTCTCCGCCATGTCCCTGGGCATCGCCGGCCGCTGTCTGCGGGTGATGGTCGAGTACGCGAACGAGCGCAAGACCTTCGGCCGTCCGATCCGCGAGCACGGCCAGATCCAGCGCTACATCGGTGAGACCTATGCCGAGTACCGGGCGGCGCGCAGCTACGTGTACGACACGGCGCGCCGCATCGATCTGGCACGCACGGGGCAGCGCCTCGACGCCGATGGGGTCAAGCTCTTTGTCTCCCAGGTCGCCAAGCGCGCCGCCGACGCCGCCATCCAGGTGCTCGGGGGCTACGGCTACATGGGCGAATACGTGGTGGCCCGCCTGTGGCGCGATGCGAAGCTCATCGAGATCGGGGGCGGGACCCTCGAGGCCCATCACAAGAACCTGGCCAAGGACCTGTGCTCCGACCCCAGCCGGATCTAGGGTCGAGCGGGTGAGCGCGGTCGACCCCAGCTCGGAGATGGCGGAGCGGCTGCGGGCGTTCGTTGCGCGGGAGGAGGATCTCCCGGAGGCGGCGGTCACCGTGAGCGACCTGCGCCGGATGGCCGGGGGCGCCTCACGCGAAATCTGGTCGCTGGGGGTGGAGCTTCAGGGGGACCCGCCCCGCCGGCTCGACCTGGTGCTGCGGCGGGATCCGCCGGGCCGGGCGGGGGAGGGCGACCGCGAGCTCGAGTTCCGGCTGCTCCGGGTCGCCCACGGGGCGGGGGTTCCGGTGCCGCGGGTCCACTGGAGCTGCGCCGATCCCGGCGTGCTCGAGACGCCGTTCTTCCTGATGGATCGCGTGGAGGGGGAGACGATCCCGCGCCGGCTGCTCCGCGACGAGCGCTACGCCGGGGCCCGGGAGAAGATGCTCGCCCAGCTCGCCGGGATCCTGGTGCGCATCCACGCCATCGACCTTCGGCACCCGGACCTCGCGGCCCTGCCCGGGGCGGCCTCCGAAGACCCGCCCGCCCGGGCGGAGCTCGACCGGATTCGCCAGGCGCTCGGCGAGCTCCAGGCGGAGCCCCACCCGGTGCTCGACCTGGCCGAGCGCTGGCTGCGCGCGCGTCTGCCCCGGAAGGCACGTCGCACCCTGGTGCACGGCGACTACCGCGTCGGCAACGTGGTCTTCGACGAGAGCGGCGTGCGCTCCGTCCTCGAC
>JBDLIK010000958.1:0-1548 GCA_039714895.1 Myxococcota bacterium
CCGCTTCGTTCGCCTGCGGCTCACTGCGCGCCCGCCTTCGGCGGGCTTGCCTCGCTGCGCGTCGGCCGACTCTCGAGTCGGCCTCCTAGCGCCCCACGCATGCGTACCGGAAGCCCGCCTCGCGCATCTGGGCGGGGTCGTACACGTTGCGCAGGTCCACCACCACCGGGGAGCGCAGCAGCGACTTCACGCGCTCGAAGTCCAGCATCCGGAACTGGTTCCACTCGGTGACGAGCACCAGGGCATCGGCATCCTCGCAGGCCTCGTAGGCGTCTTCGCAGAGCTTCACGGTGGGCATCAGCTTCCCCGCGTGGGGCATGGACACCGGGTCGAAGGCCCGGACTCTCACCCCCAGGTCCTCCAGAGCGGCGATGATGTCCGCCGACGGCGCATCTCGCAGGTCGTCGGTCTCGGGCTTGAAGGAGAGCCCCAGCACGGCCACGGTCTTGTCGCGGGCGTCGCCCCCGAGCGCTTCCACGATCTTCTCGACCATGCGGCGCCGCTGACGCTCATTCACCTCGATCACCGCCTCGACGATGTGGAGGCGCTCACCCGCCTCCCGGGCGAAGAAGGCCGCCGAGCGGGTGTCCTTGGGAAAGCAGGAGCCGCCGAAGCCGGGCCCGGCGTGCAGGAACTTGGAGCCGATCCGCTTGTCGAGCCCGATGCCCCGGGCCAGCGCATGGACGTCGCCCTCGATGCGCTCGCAGACGTTGGCCATCTCGTTGATGAACGAGATCTTGGTGGCCAGAAAGGCGTTGGCGGCGTACTTGGTGAGCTCCGAGGTGGGGATGTTGGTGATCACGAAGGGCGTCTCGTTCAGATAGAGGGGCCGGTAGAGGTCCCTCATGATGGCTACGGGCGCGTCGTCATCCGCGCCGATCACCACACGATCCGGGCGCAGGAAGTCGTTGATGGCGGCGCCCTCGCGCAGGAACTCGGGGTTCGAAGCCACGCCGAAGCGCACACTGCGGCCTTCCGCGGATACCGTCTCGTTGATCAGATCGCGCACCCGGTAGGAGGTACCCACGGGAACGGTGCTCTTGGTGACCACCACCTTGTAGCCGTCCATGGCGTGGCCGATCTCCCGGGCCACCTCCTCGACGGCCGAGAGGTCGGTTCCGCCATCGGCGCGGGGGGGCGTCTGCACGGCGATGAAGACCACCAGGGAGCCGCGAACCGCCTCCTTGGTGTCGGTGGTGAACTGGAGCCTCCCGGACGCCATGTTCCGCTCGACCAGACGATCGAGGCCCGGCTCGTAGATGGGGATCCTTCCGGCGCGCAGCGCCTCGATCTTGGCCCGATCCTTGTCGGCGCAGATCACCTGAGCACCGAACTCCGCGAAGCAGGCTCCGGTCACCAATCCCACGTACCCGGTTCCGATCACACAGACGTTCACTCGCCGAAGCCCTCCGAAGAAGAGTTGTCGAAGAAGGCCACGGTCCGGCGCAATCCCTCCTCCAGGGAGACACTCGGCTCGTATCCAAGCAGCTCGCGGGCCCGGGAGAGATCCGCAAGGCTGTCGCGAACGTCGCCCACCCGGGGCGGCTC
>JBDLIK010000959.1:0-1544 GCA_039714895.1 Myxococcota bacterium
CCGGACGTGCTCCTCAAGCGCTGCGCGCTCAAGCTGGGCGTTCCCAACATCCCGGGGGAGACCCTGAAGCTGCGGGGGTCGGTGAAGCAGAAGGACGAGGCGGCCGGGACGCTTCAGCTCGAGGTGGTGGGCGCCAACTCCTGGGGCGATCACGTGACCGCGGCGGTGACCGTGGCGCTTCCGACGGGAGCCTGAACCCATGCCGACCTCTCTCCGGGACGAGGCCGCCATCGTGGGAATCGGACAGACCGAGTTCTCCAAGAACTCGGGACGCTCGGAGCTCCAGCTCGCCGCCGAGGCCGTGAAAGCCGCGCTCGACGACGCCGGACTCGAGCCGAAGGACGTCGATGGCATGACGACCTTCAGCATGGATACGAGCCAGGAGATCGAGGTGGCCCGGGCCGTGGGCATCGGGGACCTCAGCTTCTTCAGCCGCGTCGAGTACGGCGGAGGTGCCGCCATCGGCGTGATGCAGCAAGCGGCCATGGCGGTGGCCACCGGGGCGGCGAAGACGGTGGTCGTGTATCGGGCCTTCAACGAGCGCTCGGGTCGCCGTTACAGCACGGGGATCTCCGAGGGCATCGTCACCGCCGACCTCATCCACTGGAGCTGGTATCTGCCCTTCGGACTGCTCACCCCGGCGAGCTGGGTGGCCATGTTCACCCGCCGCTACATGCACCAGTCAGGCTGCACGAGCCTCGACCTGGCGCAGATCGCGGTCTCGACCCGCAAGCACGCGATCAACAATCCAGACGCCTTCTTCCACGGCCGGCCGCTGTCCATCGAAGAGCACCAGGCCTCGCGTCTCATCGCCGATCCCCTGCGGCTCTACGACTGCTGCCAGGAGAGCGACGGTGGCGCGGCCTGCATCGTGACCTCGGCCCCGCGCGCCCGGGACCTTCGCCATCCACCCGCCGTGATCCGCGCTGCCGCCCAGGGGGCCGGCGCCGACCAGGAGAACATGACGAGCTTCTACCGGCCGGACATCTCCTATCTGCCGGAGATGGACCTGGTGGCCCGGCAAGTCTACGAGACGTCGGGTCTCGGGCCGGACGATGTGGACGCCGCCATCCTCTACGATGCCTTCACACCCATCGTGATGTTCCAGCTCGAGTCCTTCGGGTTCTGCGGCCGGGGGGAGGCCAAGGACTTCGTGAAAGGGGGGAACCTCGAGGTGGGAGGGCGACTCCCGACCAACACCAACGGCGGGCAGCTCTCCGAGGCCTACATCCACGGCATGAACGGCGTCAACGAGGGGGTACGCCTCATCCGTGGCACCTCGGTCAACCAGCCCGAGAAGGCGGACCACGTGCTCGTGACCGGAGGCGTAGGGGTGCCCACCAGCGGAATGATCCTTGGGAAGGCAAACTAGCTCGCCAGGCGCAAGCGCCGGAGGCGCGCGCAGCGAGGCGAAGCCGAGCGAAGTTCATAAGAAGGAGATCATCGATGCCCGAAGCCGTCATCGTCGAAGCCCTGCGCACGCCCATCGCCCGGGGCAAGATGGGCCGGGGGGAGCTCTCCGGGATCCACCCCGTGAAGCTGCT
>JBDLIK010000960.1:0-1541 GCA_039714895.1 Myxococcota bacterium
TGATCCATTGGGCTGGGTTCCCCAGGGGTCAACTGGAGCCTGCCCGTCTGGTGGAAGCAGCACTCCAGTTCGGAGGCACTCTGGCAGGATTCGGTGGAGGAGAATCCCTGCTCATTGCCATCGTACGGCGCGAGCAGAAAGCGCGCCCGTGAGAAGCGGGGAACCGGCAGCGACCGCCCCAGGGCCATGCTCGGGCAAGCCCGTCCTCTACGGTTGTTGAGACTTCCTCAACGACTACGAGGGGACCGAGGGACACGAGGAGTTCCGCAGCGATCTGGCCCTCATGTATTTCGTGACCTTCGACCCCTTCGCGGCCACGGGCTTGGCACGTGATCCGCACCTCCTGACCACCGTGGTGGTGGTGACGAGTCCGGTGGCCCGTGATTCGGAGGTCGATAAGGTCGTCGTGGCCTTCAGCGAGCCGCCCGAGTCGTGCCTCGATCTCGGCTCGCTTCGCCTGGTCCAGATCGCCCAGCCCGACCCAGTGGATCTCCACGACGCCTCCGGCGCAGGTCACCCCAGCATCGGACGATCTCCATGAGGGACCAGGAATGCGTCGCCTTGCTCCAGTGGGCGCTGCCTCGGCTCGGCTTGCGCTGGCCCGGGTTTCGACGGGTGCGCCGGCAGGTTTGCAAGCGCATCTCGCACCGGATGGCCGAGCTCGGGCTGCCGGATGCCGCGGCCTACCGCGCCTGTCTCGAAGCCGACCCCCGCGGAGTGGCCTGTGCTCGACGCGTACTGCTGGATCAGTGTCTCGCGCTTCTACCGCGATCGCGGCGTGTTCGAGGACCTGGCAGGGACGATCCTGCCCGAGCTCGCCGGCGCGGCGATCGGCCGAGATCGGCGCGTGCTACGCGCCTGGAGCGCGGGCTGCGCCTCAGGCGAAGAGCCGTACAGCCTGAGACTCGCCTGGGAGTTCGCCGTTGCACCGGCTCTCCCTGACGCAGAGCTCCACATCCTGGCTACCGACGCGAGCCCGGCGCTGGTGGCACGCGCCAAGCGCGCCGTGTACGCGGCCAGCGCCCTCAAGGAGCTGCCTGCTGGCTGGCGTTCGAACGCCTTCGAGCGGCTCGATGGAAGCTACCGGCTTCGAGAGAAGTTCCGCCCGGGCGTGCAGTTTCGCCAGCAAGACATTCGGAAGGCGATGCCCGCCGGCCCCTTCGATCTGATCCTGTGTCGAAACGTCGCTTTCACGTACTTCGAGACGGACCTGCAGCTCGCGATCCTGGGAAGGCTCGTGAAGCGGCTCGTCCCCGGAGGGGCTTTGCTCGTCGGCGCCCACGAGGCGCTCCCGGAGCGGGCGACGGTCGTCGCCTCCACCGGGACGCCTGGGCTCTACCGCGCGCCCAATGAGGCTTCCGCGTGAGCCCGACTGGCTCGCCCCGAGCTCTCGCACGCCTGCCCCCGCATCAGGGGCGTTCATGATGGAAGGACCCATGGCGCAGGATCATGGCGATCTCGTAGCAACCAGGCGACGATGACGGCATTTTCTGGATCTGGACGCGGGCTGCTTCGCCACCGAACAAGACGATACCATGATC
>JBDLIK010000961.1:0-1539 GCA_039714895.1 Myxococcota bacterium
GCGCGCAGCCGAGCCCGTGCGCTGGTGGCCGTGCGCCGTCTGGTTCGACACCTGCAAGCCACCGGAAGAATGACCGACGACCCGCTCGAGGGTCTCGGTGCGCCGCGGCTTACGCAGCGCCTGCCCCGCATCCTCGACAGCGCCGAGGTGGAGCGCCTGCTCGCGGCTGTGCCGGGGGAGGAGCCTCTGGCGCTCCGGGATCGCGCCATGCTCGAGGTCCTCTACGGTGCCGGCCTCCGGGTGACGGAGCTGGTGTCGCTGCCTCTCGGCGCTCTGGACCGCCGCCGAGGCGTGCTGCGGGTGGTGGGGAAGGGCCGACGCGAACGCCTGATTCCCCTGGGTGAGCCGGCCCTCGAGACCCTCGACGCCTACCTCACCCGGGGCCGCCCGCGACTGCTGCGGGGCAGCAGCAGCGTCGAGGCCGTCTTCCTCAGCACCCGTGGCAAGGCCATGACCCGCCAGAACTTCTTCACGCGACTGCGGGCCGTTGCCCGTCAGGCGGGCCTGCCGGCCGAGCGGGTCTCACCCCACGTGCTGCGTCATGCGTTCGCGACAGACCTGCTCGAGGGCGGCGCCGACCTGCGCGCGGTGCAGGCGATGCTCGGCCACGCCGACCTGTCGACGACCCAGATCTATACACACGTCGGGCGTGGGCGGCTTCGGGAGACGGTGGAGACCCGCCACCCCCGCGGCGAGCGGCCCCGGCAACGAAACGAATGAGCCGCGGAGCCGCGGACGCGCCGTCGGTCGCTCGTCGCGCCGTGCTCGGCGCGATTCCGCCGGCGGTCCTTCCGCTGGTGAGACGGGTGCTCTCGGCTGCCGACGAGCGCGACCTTCCCGTGTATCTGGTCGGGGGTCCGGTGCGTGACCACCTGCTGGGGCGACCGCTGCGGGATGTGGACCTGCTGGTGGAGCGGCGCGCGGGCCGCGGGGCTCCGCAGCTGGCGCGGGCCGCCCGGGGGCCGGGCCTGCGCGCTGTCGCTCACGAGCGATTTGGTACCGCACGTCTCGAAGGGGGGGGCGGAGCAGTCGACCTGGCCACCGCCCGCAGCGAGAGCTACGCCCACCCTGGCGCGCTGCCGCGGGTGGCTCCCGGCACCCTCGAGCAGGACCTTCACCGGCGCGATTTCGCGGTGAACGCTCTGGCGGTGCCGCTGTCCCGGGCCGCGCGTCGGCTGAGGCCGGCGCTGATCGATCCCGAGGGAGGGCTCGCGGATCTGCGAACGCGGCGCCTGCGGATTCTTCACCCTCGCAGCTTCCACGACGACCCCACGCGCGCGCTGCGTGCGGCGCGCCTGGCGCCGAGGCTCGGCTTCCGGCTCTCCCATGGTTCCGTCGCGGCGCTTGGGGAGGCGTTGCGTGCGGGGGTCTTCGCGGAGGTGAGCGGGGAACGCCTGCGTCGCGAGATCGAGAAGCTCTTCGAGGACGCGGCCCTCGGCCTCGAGCCCGAGCGCGCCCTCGCGCTGCTGGAGGCCTGGGGGGTGCTGCCCGCCCTTCACGCGGGCCTCGGTCCACGCGCCTCGCGCGCGCCGCTGCGGC
>JBDLIK010000962.1:0-1537 GCA_039714895.1 Myxococcota bacterium
GACGAGGCCGTGCTTCTGGTGAGCGGACCCAACGCCGGAGGCAAGACGGTGCTACTCAAGGCCATCGGCCTGCTCTCCATGATGGCCCAGAGCGGTATCGTTCCGCCCGTGGGTCCGGGTACGCGGCTCCCGGTTTTCGGAAGCCTGTTTGTGGCGATCGGGGACGATCAGTCGATAGAAGCCTCACTTTCCACGTTCAGCGCGCAGCTTGAAACGATCAAGACTATCCTGGCCGCTGCCGACGACCGCACCCTGGTGCTGTTCGATGAACTGGGAGGTAGCACGGACCCGGAAGAAGGAGCGGCCCTCGCGGCCTCGGTTCTTCTCTCGCTGAGCGACCAGGCCCTGTTTACGGTTGCCACCACGCACCTCGGGTCACTGAAGGATCTGGCTACGGAGGAGCCTCGAATCGTAAACGCCTCGCTGGCATTTGACACCGATGCCCTGCGGCCCACATTCCAGCTCAGACGAGATCTTCCAGGACGCAGTTACGCGCTCGAAATTGCGGAACGACTCGGGCTGCCCTCCGGCGTGATAAACGAGGCTCGCCGGCGTCTGTCCTCCGAGCACAGCCGGGTCGAGGATCTGCTGGCGGACCTCGAGAGCCGGGAGCGTGCCCTCGCGCTCAGCGAGGAGGGTGTACGGCGGAGCCAGGAGCGGCTCGAGGAGGCGGGGGCACGGGTCACACGGGACCAGGCCGAACTGGACGCCCGGGCCGCCGCGGACCTGGCCGAGGCGCGCACGAAGTCGGAGAGAGCCGTCCTCGAGGCGCGGCGCGAGATCGAAGCCGTTATCGAGCGCCTGCGGGAGGACTACGCACGGGACCCCGAGCTGGCGGCGCGTCGGGCCCGGGTCGATTCCGAGCGGTTGCTGGACCGGGTTCGTGCCATGCCGGCGGCGAGGGATCCGGACGCTCGCCCGGTAGCCCCCGTGGAAGAGGGCGGGTACGCCCGGTCGCAGTCACTCGGGACCACCGGCCGCGTCATCGAACTCCGGGCCCGCGAAGCCGTCCTCCTCGTCAACGGTGTCCGCGTGACCCTGCCGCGGTCCGATCTCCTCCCCGCCCACCCGAGCCAGGCTCCGCCGCCAGCTGGCCGGCAGCCCGAGCGTCCGGCGGGCGACGCCGTCGCGCTCACCGCGGTCTCCGAGGTGGATCTGCGCGGACTCCGGGCCGACGAAGCCGAGACGACGCTGGCCCTGGCGCTCGACGCGGCCACGGTCGGTGAGCTGCCCTACCTGCGAGTTATTCACGGCAAGGGGACGGGAGTTCTCAGGGCAGTGGTGGAGCGATTCCTCGAGGCAGAGCCCAGAGCGCCGCGGTTTCGAATCGCGCACCCTGAGGAAGGCGGGACGGGTGTCACTATCATCGAATTCCCCTGACCGGGAGCTTTCCGCGGCGGCAGGCTTTCGTTACCCTGTCCGCAATTGGAGATGAAGAGCATAAGGGCAGTGGTTTCGTACCCGTTGGCCGGCGTCGTCCGGAACAGGCAGGCTGACCGCTCGTGGTGAGCGACACCGTCGTCGAGGAGGTTCGCGA
>JBDLIK010000963.1:0-1533 GCA_039714895.1 Myxococcota bacterium
GCGGGCTGCGCACCCAGCCGAGCTGGGCCTTCCGGCGCGTCTTCAACGCCCCGCCAGCGAAGATCTCCGGGGGGCTGTTGCGCTACAAGAGCTTCTTCGCCCAGATCGCCGGCAGCCTGGACAAGGGACACATCTGGCTGCTGGTGGGCAGCGGCGAGCGCGCCGACCTGCCGTACCCGGGGGAGGCGGCCAACGCCGACGAGAACAACCGTCTCTACGTCGTGATCGACAAGGACCGCTTCGAGCAGCAGTGGTTGCCCCCCTACACCCTCCCCCCGATGGCTCCAGCGCTGCCCATGGTGACCCAGGGCGACCTGGACGACCTGAGCAACACGGCCGCCTGCTCCTCGCTCACCGGTCCCGGCTACTCGTTCATGGTGGCGGACGGCGAGAAGTTCGTGACCCGCAGCAACATCTTTGCCGGGCTTGCGATCGCCGCCACCTTCACGCCGCTGTCGAACGCCGCCAACGTCTGCGGCGCCAAGGGGGACGGCGTCCTCTACATCTTCGATCTGCTCTGCGGCAAGGGCTGGTTCGACGACGGCGCCGGCAACCCCACCCGGGGTCTCGACATCGGCCTGGGCTTCCCCACCGACCCGCAGGTCTCCACGGGCGTGGGGGGAGCCGACAACCGCATCTACATCGAGAAGAGCAGCAGCAGCGACGAGGGGGGGGGCAGCGAGCTCTTCAGCCTCGAGGCCCCGGATCTCGACCTGGAGAACGCCGGGCTCATCTACTGGCGCGAGATCCAGTGAGTGGGAGGCCTGCCGCGCGGCAGGGGAGGGACGCGATGAGAGCGTGGAAGAGCGGAGCGGTGCTCTTGATGGGAGCGGCCCTCGCCGCCTGCGGCGGTGGGGAGGAGGGGGACTGGAGCCGGTCCGCCCGCCAGGCCCCGAAGCCGCAGGAGCAGGTGGCCAGCAACCGGGCTCCGGTGATCAACCGGGTCACCCTCGATCCCGCGAACCCCAGCGTGGGCGATCGCGTGCGTGCCGTGGTGGAGGTCTCCGACGCCGACGGCGACCCGGTGACCCTGGGCTACGTCTGGAGCCTCGCCGGACGGCGGCTCCCGGGGGGCGGGCCCAGCCGTGCGATGCCCAAGGCCGAGCGCGGCGACCGGCTGGAGGTGCGGGTGACCGCCTCGGACGGCAAGGCGGAGAGCGCGCCCATGCTGGGGATTGCCGGGGTTGCCAATCGCCGGCCGCGTCTGCTCTCGGTCGCGCTGGAGCCGGAAGGGGAGGTCGCTGCGGGAGACCGGGTGAGCGTCCTCGCCCGGGGCGAGGATCCCGATGGGGACCGGCTCGACTTCGAGTACCACTGGTCGGTGAACGGCCGCGAGGTGGAGGACGTGGGTCCCTCCTTCTCAAGCCGGGGGCTCGCGCGCGGCGATCAGATCCAGGCGCGCGTGCTCGCCACCGATGGCGACCTGCGCAGCGAAGCGCTGGTGAGCCCCACGGTCCGGGTGGCGAACGGTGCGCCGCGCATCGTCTCGTCGCCGCCTGGAGGGTTGGCAGACGGCGAGTTCGTCTACCAGCT
>JBDLIK010000964.1:0-1532 GCA_039714895.1 Myxococcota bacterium
CCCCCCCGCTGCCGGAGTTCATCCCACGGGGCCCGCACCACGGGATGCAGACCTTCGACCAGGCCCCGCTCGGGCCGCTGCGCGACGCGAGGATCAGTCGCGAGGTGGCACTCTCGGCGGCCACCAGCCCCGGCGACCTCGACCTCCAGATGCGCATGGGCACCTCCGAAGAGGACATGGAGCTCGACCACCACATCTACGACGAGCAGGTCGAGAAGACGCTCCCCACCGTTGCTCCCGAGGACACCCGGGCTTCGGCGAACGCCGCCGCCTCACCGGCCACCGAGACCCCCCTGAAGCCGTAGCCCGGGGGCCGGCTGAATGGCCCCGAGAGTCCGGCTCCCCGGCCTCCCTGTCGCGCTTCCACTACCCTCTGAGCGTTCGTCATGAGTCCCGAGGCGACGCTGCGCTTACGCCAGACCACCGCCGCGCTGGCCGCCGGCTGGGCGCTGCTCTCGCTCGTCTTCTCCATCGTGGGCAACGTCGTCTCGCCCCCGGACTCGCTGACCCCGGTGTCGTTCAACTCCCAAACCGGGACGCCGGTCGTCACGCTGGTCTCGCCCCAGGCCGGAGAGGCGGGGGTCGAGCCCGGCGACGTGCTGGTCGCCGTGGACGAGCGCAGCGCGTGGGAGTGGGTCATCGCCCGGGCCTGGCAGGAGCAGCGCGTGGGCGAGCCCAACCGCTACACCTTCGAGCGCCGGGACGGCAGCCACTACGAGCGCGAACTCCCTGCCCTGCCCCCCCAGCCCGTCAGCCTCAGCTACGCGCTGGTGCTGGCGGTGGGCTTCCTCTACCTGGCCCTGGGTGGCATGGTGTGGCGCCTGCGCGAAGGCGGCCAGGAGGCCTGGGCGTTCCTGCTGTTCTGCTCGAGTGTCTCCGCGGTGATCTTCAGCGGCCAGAACACCTTCGCGCAGCCCATGGGTGTGCTGCGCTCGCTCTTCGACCTGCCGCTGGTGGCCGCCACGAGCTTCCATCTCTTCACCACCTTTCCCACCCAGCCTCCCTGGATCGTGCACCGTCCCGGGCTGCGCGCGGTGCCCTACGGGCTGGCGCTGGTGCCCGCCCTGCTGGTGCTGCTCGGCATCCCGTTCCCCAGCAACCTCATGTTCTTCTACATGACGGTGATGATCTTCACGAGCGTCGGCGTGCTGAGCCTCGAGCGACGCCGACTGCGCGGCACCGAGATGGCCGCTCGAGCGGACATGGTGCTGCTGGGAGTGGTCATCAGCTTCCTCCCCATCGTGCTGCTCTTCCTCACCCAGGCCCTGTTCCGCCTGGCCTTCCCCTTCTGGATGGTGCTGGCCTGGTTCCTGCTCTTCCCGGTGGCGGTGGCGTACGGGATCGTCCGTCGCCAGCTCTTCGAGATCCGCATGGTGGCGCGATCCTCGGTGGCCTACGCGGCGGTGTCGGTGGCAATCACGGGTCTGTTCGCTCTGCTGATCACCACCGCGGACGTGCTGGTGGGGGAGTTCAACGTGAACGCCCGCTCGCCGTGGTTCTCGGTGACCTTCCTGTTCGTGGCCATCCTGGCC
>JBDLIK010000965.1:0-1526 GCA_039714895.1 Myxococcota bacterium
GTCGTGCCGGAAGGTCGAGCGACCGCCATCGTGCTAGCAAGCGGTGGGGCGCACGCCAGGAGTGCCCAGTGGATCTAGGTGTCCGCGCGCACCCGGGGAGGTGGGAAGACAGAGATATGCCCATTTGTTGGGGATCGGCGTCTGATCAAGCAGCGCGTTCTTCCTCTTGTACATCCTGATCGGACCGTCCGTCCAGGAATTTCGTTCCGCCGAGCAGCTCGGCAACGAGCTGCGGGCTTCGGATCTTCCTCCATCGTTTCTCGGCCATGGCAAGCAGCTGGTGAGCCATCGTTAGGCCACGGGTTCGCGTCCCCGCTCCCTTCGTGACGCGTTGCCGCAAGCGCACGGTCGCAAACGCTGACTCGATTACGTTCGTGCTTCGGATCGTCTGCCAGTGGGCCGCCGGGAAGTCGTAGAAGGTCAGCATCTTCTCTTTATCCTTCACGAGTGAAGCGACGGCCTTCGGATAGCGATCCCCGTACTCGCGCCCGAACGCCTCGACCTGTTCCTCGGCCATCGCCTTCGTCTCGGCCTGGAAGATCTCGTGCAAATGCTTCTTGGCGCGCGGCTGCAACCGCTTCGGAAGCTTGTCGAGTACGTTGGCGGTGCGATGGACCCAACACCGTTGCTCGGCGGCCTTCGGCCACACCTCGCGCAGCGCCTTCCAGAACCCCAGAGCGCCGTCTCCGATCGCAAGAAGCGGAGCTTCGAGCCCACGGTGCGCCAGGTCGCGGAGCACCGCGAGCCAGCTCTCATGGCTCTCGCGGTAACCGTCTTCCACGGCCACGAGCTCCTTGCTTCCGTCCTCGCGAACCCCGATCAAGACGAGCGTGCAGAGTCGATCTTCTTCGAGGCGGACTCGGAAGTGAACGCCGTCCGCGAACAAGTACGCGAAACGCCTGCCCTCGAACCGCCTCTTACGGAACGCCTGGTAGTCCTGCTGCCACGCCCCCAGCAGTCGCGTGATCGTGGTCGGCGACAACCCCGCCGACGCCTCCTCGCCGAGCAGCGAGGGCAACGCCTGCTGGAAGTCGCCCGTCGACAACCCGCGCAGATACAGGACGGGCAATACCTCGCTGACCTTCGGCGAGCGCCGCATGTAGGGAGGCAGGATCGCGCTCGTGAAACGCTCGCCTTTGCGGCGGTCGCGCACCCGAGGCGCTTCGACCGTCATCGACCCCGACCCGATCGTGACTTGGCGCGGACGCGCCTTGCCGTGGCGCGTGACCAGAGCGTGGCCGCGCTCATCGCGCTCGGCGCGACTGCGCTCCAGGTACGCCTCGACTTCCAGCTCGAGGGCGCGGTGCAACATCTGCCGCGCTCCCTCCAGGCACAGGGCATCGAGCGTCGTGCGCGACTCGGACTCGTTGGCAGCGGAATGGATCTCGATTACGTTCGTCATCGGTGGCGTGTTCTTCCTTTGGCGGCCGCTGGGGCCGTGTTTGATTGGTCTCAAACGGAAGAATACGCTGCCTTTTTCAAACGCCTGTTCCCCAACTTTTGGTTATAACTCTTGCTGAACCGAG
>JBDLIK010000966.1:0-1525 GCA_039714895.1 Myxococcota bacterium
CGAGCGGCTACAACGTCGTTGCCCTGCCACTCGCCGCCGGCGTCCTCGCTCCCGCCGGCATCCTGCTCTCACCGGCCGTGGGCGCCGTCCTCATGTCGGTGAGCACGGTCATCGTGGCGCTGAACGCGCAGCTGCTGCGGCGGCACCTTGCCGGCCTCGATGTGGAGGCCCGCCATCTCCTCCGCCAGGGCCTCGGCGATGGCCGTCACCCGCCCCTGGTTCCACCCTCCCTTGCTCTCCGCGAGTGCCGAGGCCGGGGCGAGCAGGGCGATCCCCGCGACCCCGGCTGCGAGCCGGGCGGCGAATGTGCTTTCCATGGACGTCCCCTCCTTGGCGCAGTCTAGGAGCTGGGCGGCTCTGCCCACGGCTCCCCGCGCCGGGCTCGCAGAATACACCGGGCCGGACCTTTTCGGGCGGCATCCGCCGATCGAAGCCCAGGCGAGGGGAGACCCCCCCAGTGGCGAACCCTTCGACCTCCTACCCGGAACCGGCCGGAAGGTGCTGGAATCCCTCACCCCTTCGGATCCGACCCTCTCCGTGGCATCATGCGGCGCTCGAACAAGGAGGCGCGGGATCCGACGGTGGGCGGGCTGGTGGATGGACGGGTTGCGCTGGTGACGGGAGCAGCGTCGGGGATCGGTCGCGCCTCGGCGCTGGCCTTCGCGCGGGAGGGCGCCCGCGTCCTGGCCTGTGACCTCGATGCCAAGGGCGGCGAGGACACCGCCCTGGCCATCGAGAGGGCGGGCGGCGAGGCGCGCTTCACGCGCGCGGACGTCACCCAGGAGCCCGAGGTGGAGGCACTGGTCGCCCTCGCGGTGGAGACCTGGGGCCGGCTCGACTGCGCGCACAACAACGCGGGGATCACCGGCGCGACCGGCCCGCTCCACGATCTCCCCCTGGCGGAGTTCGAGCGCACCCTCACCACCAACCTCACCAGCGTCTTCCTCTGTCTCAAGCACGAGATCCGCGTCATGCTCGGCCAGGGTTCGGGCGCCATCGTCAACAGCTCCTCCGGAGCAGGCATCACCGGGGCTCCCACCCTCGGCCCCTACTGCGCGTCGAAGCACGGCATCCTGGGTCTCACCCGCACTGCGGCCCTCGAGACCGCCCGTCACGGCATCCGGGTCAATGCGATCTGCCCGGGGAGTACCGACACCCCGATGCTGCGGGCGACCATGGCCGGCGACCCGGGCATCGGGAAGATGATCCTGCGCGGGCAGCCCGGGGGGCGACTGGGCCGGGCCGAAGAAGTCGCCGAGGCCGCGGTCTGGCTCTGCTCCGAACGCGCATCCTTCGTGAGTGGAGACGCGCTCCGGGTGGACGGTGCCGCCCTCTCGCGGTGACGGAGGAAGCCTTGAAGTTCGTCATCGCCAGCGCCTACTGTGATCCCACCCACTACTGCGAGCTCGCGCGGGCGGCGGATGAGTACGGCTACCACGCCATCTCCGTCTCGGACCACGTGGTGCATCCCGAGAAGATCTCCTCGCGCTACCCCTACACCGAGGACGGCACGCCGCGATTCGCA
>JBDLIK010000967.1:0-1524 GCA_039714895.1 Myxococcota bacterium
CCAAGACCCGGAGCGACCACCCATGGTTCAACCGCACCCTCTGCCGGGTCAACGACAGCCTGGTGCGCATCGGGGTGTTCCAGGGCGAGTTCCACTGGCACGTGCACGAGGAGGAGGACGAGTTCTTCTTCGTCGTGGAGGGCCGCCTGGAGATCGAGATCGAGGGCAAGGCCACCATCGCGCTCGAATCCGGTGAGGGCGTCATGGTTCCCCGCGGCGTGCGGCACCGACCGACCGCGCGAACCGGCGCCACGGTCTTGATGGTCGAGAACGACACCATCGTACCCACGGGGGGGAGGGATGCCTGAAAGATCGACCGTGAGTCACGCTGCGCATCGCGGTTGCCACACTGGCCGACTGAGGGTCCGGGCAACCAGCTCGTCCCACCTGCCGGTGACCAGGTGAGCTCGGAGGTGCATCACGCCCTCGGCGTGCTCGCGTAGCCAGTAGATGCTGTTGCCCTTTACGCGCAGGTTGACCACCCGCCGGATCGCCGACTCTACGCCCCCACTGCCGAGGGGTTGCCCGTCCGGCCGGCAGAACACGAAGTGCAGCCGTTCCTTGTGGCGTTCGAGGAACGCGAGCGCTGCCGAGACGTCGATGCCATGGGTGCGACGCAGGTACTCGAGGTCCGCCGTGATCTCATCAGGGTGGCCCGACACCAGGGCGACCTTCTGCTCTGCCAACCACGTCTTCCGGTCGATCTGCTCCTCGGTGAGCGGCTCGATCAACCGACCGAGGTAGGAGACGAGATGTGGCAGATCGAGCTGCTCGGACCATCGTTCCCGGGCGATGCCGGCGGCCTTGCGGATGTCCTCCGTCCGTAGCCAGATCCAGGAGCCCCCGTCGGCGATGAACCGGACGTGCTCGGCTTGGTGGGCTCCGAGCAGGCGGAGGTGCCCGACCAACAGTGCTGCCACCTGGTCCGCGTCGCCCATGGTCACGTCCACGACCGCGGGCACTGTTCGGTCCCGCTTCCCGTGCTCGTCGATCGCGTAGATGTTGAGCACCTTGGGCTCACGCCACTGCGCGTTGAAGCTCCGATCGCCAGGTTCGACATCCGGCTTGTCCTCCTTGAGGCGAACCCGGCCACCGTCAAGGCTTACGACCAGACGACGGCCTGCCATCGGCAACTCCTCCTCGTCCTCCTCCTCGGTCGGTTCCGCAGTGGTGCTGACGTTGCTCATGGCCTCGTCTCGGCCATCGATCGCGGCTTCCGCGAAGGCATAGGTCAGCCGTAGCGCTGCCTTGTGGTCTATCCGGACCCCTTGGCGCTCCAGCGCCTTGCGAGCCGCATCGACGGAGCGCGAGGCAGCAACCTGTCGCGCCACCGCTTCTCGGAGCGCTGGTGTTGCACGCTGCGCAACCCCAAGCCGTGCGAGCGCGGGAAAGACGCCTGAGCCGGATGGCCCCTGCTGACCTCGCTTCTTTCGCGCCGCCGGATCCCGCGGCGTGGCTGGCAGCAGCTTGAGGGCATGCATCGTCACCACCGAGCCGCCCAGCAATCGCACAGGTGTCGTCTTC
>JBDLIK010000968.1:0-1523 GCA_039714895.1 Myxococcota bacterium
CAGCTGATCGGCCCCGCCTGGGGCGACCGCGTCACGATCGGGGCGGCCGCGGCGCTCGAGGCCGCGGGCTGCGTGTTCCGAGCGCCGCCGGGCTACTAGAGAGCCTCGCATAATATAGTTACACCTTGATCAAATGAAGAGACCAGCTTTGTGGAGGAATCCGTGAAGCCGGTCGGGATGGCGGCCGAGGCGGCGACGACCGAGACACAGCTGGTGGCGAACCGGCCCGAGGCTATCGGGGCAGAGGTTGGCCGCAGCGGTGCCCTTGCACCACGCCCACATGCCTTCGACCGGATTCAGCTCGGGCGCATAGGCCGGCAGGCGATGGACCGTAAGCCATGAGCTCTGGGCCTCGACGTAGGCGCGGGTCTCGAGGCTGCGGTGGGCGTGGAGCCCGTCCCAAAGCAGGACCACGCGTCCCCGGATGTGACGACGCAGGTGCCGGAGGAAGCGCACCACCTGGGGCGAGCGAACCGCGCCCGGATGGGTCATCAAGAATACCCGGGCGTGCTGGCGCGATCGCGCCCGGTAGGCCAGGGCGCCGATCACCGAGAGGTTATTCCAGCTGCGGAACCGATGGGTCAGGACTGGCGTTTGGCCACGCGGCGCCCAGGTTCGACGGACCGCCGGGCGCTCGGAGAAGCCGCTCTCGTCGACGAAGACGATCGTCGCCCTGCAGCGCGCGGCGTTTTTTTTAGCGTCGGCCACGTCGTCTTCACCCAGCGCTGGATCGCTTCCTCATCGCGTTCCTTGGCGCGAGTCGTCGGCTTCTGCAGCGACCAGCCGAGCTGGCGCATCACCCGCCACACGTGGCCGGGGTGGTAGCGAACCCCGGTGATGCGGTGAATCAGCTCGGCCACGCGCGGAAGGGTCCAGAGCTCGGTGGCGTAGCCGAACGCAAGCGGCCCTTGGAGCAACGCCTGCTCGACCGCGTCGAGCTGATCGTTCGACAGCCGGGGCTTCCGCCCTGCGCGCCCCGCCGCACGCAGTCCCTCCCGGCCTTCTTCCTCCCACGCCTGAGCCCAACGCATCGAGGTCGTGCGACTTACCTTCAACCGCCGCGCAACCGCCGCTTGCGTCTCGCCTCGCTCGAACAGCCGGATCGCCCGCATCCGGCGTCGCTCGAGCGCTTCGAAGTCGCGTCGTGACACGCCCCTCTCCCCCCGATGAGGGAGCCTAGCACTGTCACTATATTATGCGAGTCTCTCTAGCCGGGACCCCGGGGTGCCGGGCTAGTCGGCCTCGGCGCGCGGCGCCGGGGCGAGGGCCGGATCGGGCGCGGGGAGCTCGATCGGATCGCCCCCATGGCGGATCACCGCGTCGAGCCGCTCCAGGTCGAAGAGCTCGTCCGGCACGGGCAGCCCGACCGCGATCTGCACCCAGTCGAGCGTCGAGCGCTCCCGGGTGACCGGGTTCGCGGCGCGCAGGCGCGTCGGGATCTCGTGCCCCCCGATGGTCTCGACCGCCTCGAATGCGATCTCCCAGATCCGCGCGCCCGTGCCGTCGTAGATGTGCGTGCGCCG
>JBDLIK010000969.1:0-1517 GCA_039714895.1 Myxococcota bacterium
CCACCTGTCACGACCCCCAGCAGTCACTGGGCTTCGAGTACGCCACCTTCCGTCCGAAGATCTCTCACGCCGCCAACCTCCAGCTGCTGGGCCTCTCCCTCGAAGGCAAGCGGCGCCTGCTCACCGAGCGCTCGAAGCTGCGCACGGGCCTGCTGCCGGAGGACGCCGGCTACGTGGGCTCGGACGCCTGCCGGAGCTGCCACACGGCAGAGTTCGAGACCTGGTCCAAGAGCCCGCACGCGAGCTCGCTCCGGAGTCTGGAGGCCCAGGGGAAGACTGGAAGCGGCCAGTGCCTCCAGTGTCACACCACGGCGTTCGGTCGGCCGGGCGGCTTCCCCACCGGTGGAGCTGCAGCCAGCCATCCGGACCTGGCCCGAGTGGGCTGCGAGTCCTGCCACGGGCCCGGGGAGGCCCATGTGGCCGAGAGCGCCGCGAAGGTCGGCACCATCGTCTCGCTGGGCGACAAATGCGACAGCTGCGTGATCCTGCAGATCTGCGGCTCCTGTCACGACGATGCCAACGATCCAGCCTTCGAGTTCGAGGTGCAGGAGAAGATCGACGCCCAGCGCCACGGCACCACGGAGCCGGGAACGGGTCGGAAGAAGGACGCCCAGGCGCGGCTGTCCGGCCCTTCCCGGGTCGGGCTGTTGGAGACCGCCTTCCGGACCCTCGACGACCGGGGGATGCCGAGCCAGCAGACCGACAGGGCCTCGCTCTTCGGGACCGGGAGGCCGGATTGGAAGGGGCGCTAGGCGCTGAGTTGCTCGAGCTGTTGCGCGCCGCGCGCGCCAACGCCGCGGAGTGGTCCGAGGAAGGCTGGGAGCCCCTCCCCGCGCGAGCCGTCCCCGAGCCCGCGGCTTCTGCGGCCAGCGGCGATCTCTTTGGCGATGATGCCTCCTGGGCTGAAGGCGTGCGCCTCGAGCAGGTGCGCGAGGAGCTCGGCGAGTGCACGCGCTGCCGCCTGTCTGAGGGGCGGACGCAGATCGTCTTCGGCGATGGCAGCCCGACGGCGGATCTCATGTTCGTGGGCGAGGGTCCCGGCGAGCAGGAGGACCTGCGCGGCATCCCCTTCTGCGGTCGGGCGGGCGAGCTCCTCACCCAGATGATCGAGAAGGGCCTCGGGATCCGTCGCTCGGATGTCTACATCTGCAACATCGTGAAGTGTCGGCCGCCGGGGAACCGCACCCCGCTGGCCGACGAGGTTTCCGCCTGCAGCCGCTTCCTGGATGGGCAGATCGCGGCCGTGCGTCCGAAGGTGATCGTCGCCCTGGGCAAGCCCGCAACCAGCCTGCTGCTCGGCCGTGCCGTGGCCATCACCCGCGTGCGGGGCAGCTGGCAGGAGTACCGGGGGATCCCGCTGATGCCGACCTTCCATCCCGCCTTCGTGCTACGCCAGTACACTCCCGAGGTTCGTCGGCAGGTCTGGGACGACCTTCGCGCCGCCCTCGCCCGAGCCCGCTAGCTCGCGGGTCCCGCCGGGGCGGAGCCCCGGCTGCCCGCCACTTCGCTCGCCTTCG
>JBDLIK010000970.1:0-1512 GCA_039714895.1 Myxococcota bacterium
AGCTACCACTTCCTCGACGCGCTCTCGGAGGCCGTCTCGCCCGATGCGCGCGCCGTAATCCTGGTCGAGGACCCGACCGACGCAACGCTGCTGTTCTCCGCAAAGGAGACGCGGCTCGTCCCGGGGCACCTGCCGCGGCGCGAGACGGGGCCCCGCATCGAGGCGCTGCCGCCGGGCGCGGTCTTCGACCTGCCGCGCCTGCCGCCCGCGGTCGCCGAGCACCCCACGGTGGCCGGCCTGCTCGAGCCCGAAGGTCTGCTGCCCGGGCCGGGCCTCGGGATCGTGAGCGGGGCGGAGGACGGGCGCGCCACCAGCGTGCTGCTGGTACTGCCGCGGGCCGAGGCGTGGGAGCCGACCGCGCGCGACCGCGAGCTGCTGACCCGGCTCGCACCGTTCGTGGTGCAGTCGGCACGCCTTCGCGCCCACCTGCTCGGCGCGGCCAGCCTCACCACCCTGCTCGACCACCTGGTGCTCGGCGTCGTGCTGAGCGACGCGCGCGGGCGCGTCACCCACGTGAACGAGAGCGCCGCCGAGATGCTCGGCATCGAGCCCGGGGAGTCCATGCCCGAGCCCGGCGCCCCGCTCGATGCCCGCAGCAAGGCGCTCTACCGCACGATCCGGCCGACGGGCGACGGCGAGAGCGTCTATGCGCATCCTGCGGACGGCCGCCCGCTCCACATCCTGTCGACCCAGCTCGCCTGGCCCGACTCGCACGGCTACATCAGGCGCCGCCATGCGCGCGCGCTCTTCATCGGCGATCCCAAGCGCGGGACGAGCGACCCCCTCGGCAACCTCGGCCAGGCGTACGGCCTCACCACGCAGGAGGCGCGCCTGGCCGCGCTCCTGGTGGGCGACTACACGCTGGCCCAGGCCGCCGAGCAGCTCGGCATCACCCAGAGCACGGCGCGCACCGTGCTGAAGCGCGTGCTCTCGAAGACCGGGACGCGCCGGCAGGCCAGCCTCGTTCGCCTCCTCCTCGCTGGCCCCGCCCAGATCCGACCCGACAAGCCCCGCCCCCCGAGGGACCCGGGCCACAAAAAACGCTCCTGACCCCCCATTTGGGGTACGTCTTCCCCCCTTTGGGGGATGACCGACGACCGCCCCAGCGAGTATTTCAGGGGGTTGCTTTTCGGGGGCGCGGATGCCTGCGCGGGACGAGGATGCGCTGCACCTGCTCCAGTGCCTGCACGGGGTGCTGGAGGACCCCTCGGCGTACCTGCGCTTCCTGGACGAGCTCCAGCGAACGATCTCGGCGGACTGCCGGGTATTCCACGCGGCCCACGCCCCGGAGTACGGTCCGGGGATCGTGGTGGGCCCCGCGTTCGGCGTGTGCCAGACCGACCTCGAGCCCTTCCTGACCGAGTTCCGGCACCCGACCGCGGCCGAGTTTCCGACCGGCAGCGTGCTGCCGGTGCCGGCCACGAGCCGCTTCTTCGAGAGCCGCTTCTTCGGCGAGATCCTCGCGCCGGCGGGCGTGCGCCCGGGCCCGGGCCTCGCGGTCGTGCTCGAGCG
>JBDLIK010000971.1:0-1510 GCA_039714895.1 Myxococcota bacterium
CTCCCCGTCCCGCCAGGCGCGGCGGTCCGAATCCTGGCGGGGTTCTACGAGGGGCTGGAGATCCCCCTGGATCGCGATCGTCTCGTGATCGGACGAGGGAAGGGAGCCGATGTCATGATCGCAGAGCCGACCATGTCGCGTGCACACGCGGCCATCGCGTGCGAGGACCAGGCCTTCTTCGTCCAGGACCTGGGCAGCACCAACGGCACACTCGTCAATGGAGGGCGAGAGGACCGGGCCGTGCTGCGCGACGGGGACGAGATCCAGCTTGGGAAGCTGCGCCTGCGGGTGAGGCTTCCTTCGGCGAGGTGAGTATGACGAGAGAACCCACCACCCAGACACTGACGGTCCTCGTGGTGGGGGATGAGCGATCCCCCATGCGCCGCTTTCAGATCCCGCGGGACAAGGCCAAACGGGCCCTGTTCCTGGGGGCCGCCTGCGCCTTCCTGCTGACGTTCGCCATCGTGGACTGGGCGCGCCTGCGCCTGACGGCGGTGGACGTCGAGCGCCTGAGCGCCGAGACCGCCGAACAGCGGGAGCTGGTGGAGAGCGTCGCAGGCTCTCTCGAGGCCCTCGAGGGAGAGCTCGAGCGGCTTCGAGAGTTCGAGCGCAAGGTGCGTGTCATCGCAGATCTTCCTGATACGAGAACCGTCCCGGCGGGGACCCAGTCCGAGGAGGTCCCCCAGGCCCAGGGCGGCGGTCTCGAGCCGGCGGGCGAGCCCGCGGGCGCCCCGTCCCGGCGGGTGCAGCCGGGTACGCCGTCGGACCTCTCCGCCGCGCTGCCCCGCGACTCCCGCATGCCCCAGAACCACGTCCACCCGGGAGCGCTCTCCCGGGTGACCCGGAAGGCCCACAACCTGATCCCCTACGCCCAGGCTCGCATGCTCTCCCTGGAGGACCTCGTCCAGCAGCTGGAGGGCAAGAGCCAGCGCCTCGCGGCCACGCCGTCGATCTGGCCCACCCAGGGCTGGACGACCTCGAGCTTTGGCTATCGAACCTCTCCGTTCACCGGCAAGCGCCAGTTCCACGCCGGCCTGGACGTGGCGGCCAACCCCGGCACGCAGGTCGTCGCTCCGGGTGGGGGCAAGGTCGTGGCCGTGGGGACCCGAGGCGCGCTGGGTCAGCGCATCGTGATCGACCACGGCTACGGCGTGCGCACGACCTACGGCCATCTGCAGGACCTGTTCGTGCAACCCGGCCAGACCATCTCCCGGGGCGAGCGCCTCGCATCGGTGGGCAGCACGGGCCGCAGCACCGGGCCGCACCTCCACTACAGCGTCGAGGTGAACGGCAAGGCCCGAGACCCGGTCGACTACATCCTCGAGTAGCGAGCCCTCCTGGGTCCGCCAGATTGCTCGGAGGAGGGCCGTTTCCTACCCTCTGCTGGCAACCTACCCCCGGCCAAGGATGTCCGAATCCCGTTGTTGCAGAGTGTCTTCAAGAAGGTCATCGGGACCAAGAACGAGCGCGATCTCCGGCGCCTGCTCCCAGTCATCGAGCAGATCAACCG
>JBDLIK010000972.1:0-1510 GCA_039714895.1 Myxococcota bacterium
CGTAGAGCCATCGGGTCGCGCTCTCCCTCCAGCCGGACTCGCGGAAAGCAGGCGGGCTGGTGGAAGTCCGGCTCGGGCCCGGGCAGGGGGTGATGGGCAGGAGCGGGCCGGCCGCGCCAGGACTCGACAGCTCGCGCTCCCCGTTGGTTTCGATCGGACCGAAACGGCTCTCACCGAGCCGGGGCAGCCGCCGAACACCGAGACGGGGGAGAACCCCCGCACGGATGGGCGGGTGCTAGCCTCTCCCCGTGGCGGCTCCCCCTTCGCGCTCCTCCGGGGCCTGGACCCGGCGCGCCGGCCTCGTGCCCCTCGCTCTCTTCGCGACCCTGGTCGCTCCCGGTCCGACGGTCACGGCCCGGGACCTGGAGGACACGGCCCCCCTCGTGGACCTGCTGCAGGTGCTGTTCCAGGGCCGGGAGATCTTCGCCATCGAAGCGACCCGGGGCAGCCAGCGGGTGGTGAGGCTGGAGATCGGTGAGCGGGTACGCTGGCACGACGCCCGCGGCAAGGTGGCCGTCGTCCTCACGGACCGGCGCATCCTGGCCGTGGCCACGATCTCGGCCTCCTGGCAGTCCGAGCGCTTTCGTGCGGGCGAGCGCCATCCCGCTGCCGCCACCCTCGGCGATCGGGTCGCCCTCATCCTCACCAACAAGCGCGCCATCGGGTTCGACGGAGGCAGCGGGAACCTGGTGGAATCGGACCTCGGCCCGAGGGAGTCCGTCCTGCTGAGTCGCGTGGGGGAGAACGTGGCGGTCGCCGTGACCACCCGGCGGGCGCTGGGCATCTCGCCCTTCGTGGGAGGCTTCTTCCCCGTCAAGCTGGACGTCGGGGAAGACATCGAGAGCCTCTCCACCGCCGCGAACCTCGCCACCCTTTCCACGTCGCGCCGTCTGCTCACGTTCCGGGCCAATACCGGCAGCTGGGAAGAGCGACGGCTGGGCCTGCACTGACTCACCCTCCCGACGGACAGCCCTCTCGCAACCTGCGCTGGCGGATGCGCAGCTACTGGTTCCTCTTCATGGGGGGGCTGGGAGCCATCTTCCCGTTCTTCGGCCTCTACTTCCGGGAGAACGCCGGCCTCTCCGGAACCCAGGTCGGCGTGGTGCTCGCAGCCCTGCCCGTGACCGGCTTCCTCGCTCAGCCGCTGTGGGGACAGGTGGCCGATCGCACCGGGTCGCGGGCCCGGGTGCTCGCCGGAGTCTCCATGGGAGCGGGGATCACCTACCTCCTCGTGCCCCTGGCCGACGGCTTCCTGGCGAACCTGGCGGTCATGGCGCTGGTGGCGTTCTTCTCCACCGCCACGATCCCGATGGCCACCTCGGTCACCCTGGCAGGCCTCGGACGGGATGGGGCGAGCGCCTTCGGCACGGTGCGGGTGTGGGGCACCGTCGGGTTCCTGGTGATCGTGGTGGCCCTGCCCTTCCTCCTGGACCGCCTGGAGGCGGCTGCGGGAGTGGTCGCCTCGGAAGCGGTCTCCGAACCGCTGCTGGGCGTCATCTTCGCGGTGGCG
>JBDLIK010000973.1:0-1508 GCA_039714895.1 Myxococcota bacterium
GTGAGAAGAGCCGCGCCAGCGACCCAGAGGACGACGGCCAGAAGGAGGATGGCCGACGTACGCGCCAGGCCCCCCGGAGACGAAACGGGGATGCTGACGGGCAGCACCTTGTGCATCCCGAGGAGCAGGACCAGCGTCCAGGGCAGTCCGATGGCGGCGAGATGCGCCCCGATTCGAGCCACATCCCACGGCCGCTGCGCCCCACGAAAGAGGCGACTCGCCAGCCACGCGAGAGGCAGAGCCGTCGGGAGGCACAGCGCGGACCAGAGGAGTCCGGACACAGCCGCGTATCGGATCGCCAGCGCGCGAGAGGCGAACTCGACGTCGCGCACGAAGAGGACATCCAGCGCCCCGCCGAGCATCGCCCAGAAGAGCACCACACCCACCAGCCGGAACCACTCCGAACCGGCCCGTCGGTGCAACCGCGCCTCGCTAGCCACCGCTCAATCCGAGCGCGGCTCTCGAGCTGACGGGGAGACCCTGCGCGCGAGGAGGCAGAAGTTCCGAGTCGCGGGTTCGCCGATGGCAAGAGGATCCGGCGCCATGGTTTCATGATACCGGTCCGTGAGAGCCCCGGCCGCTGAACCCAGCGAAGGGTTCGCAACCTGCTAGCCTCGGCGCGGTTCGAGGTCGACGAGCAGGAGAGAGCGTGCGCAGAGCGGGCTACTGGGTTGCCTACGGCCTCGTGGTGGGCGCCCTCGGCCTCGGCGGGGCGGAGCTTCTGGTGCGGGTGCTGGGTCTCGCGCCGCACCTGCCGAACCAGTACGCGGCCTACCGCGAGGACCCGGTGCTTCCCCATCGCCTGCGACCCGGCGTCGTGCTGGAAGGTCGCTCGGTGACCGGAGAGTTCGACTTCCACTACGCGCACAACTCCCACGGAATGAGAGACGTCGAGCGCCGGCTGGAGAAGCCGGCAGGCGTGTTTCGCGTGCTCGCACTGGGGGACAGCTTCACCTACGGCGCCGGGGTCGGCTTCGAGGACACCTTCCTGGCAGGCCTCGAACGCACCCTGAATCAGCGGGACGGATCCCACCCCCCGGTGGAGGTCGTCAAGGCGGGTGTCCCGCGCTACTTCCCGGAGGCAGAACGGCTCTTCCTGGAGCACTACGCCGCTCCCTTCGACGCGGATCTGGTGCTGGTCGTCTTCGTGCCCAACGACGTGATCGACACCTACCTGGGCGTCGACGCCATCGAGGTCTTGCCCGATGGGCGCCTGATCTCCAACTACGGCCGGCGCCTGCTGGCCCAGCTGGGGCCCGGGCTGCTGGCGCTCTACGAGCACCTCCACCTGGCCCGGATCCCGATCCGTTGGGTCCTGCAGACGAGACTCCGCAACGAGGAGCCCGCACGCTGGGAGGAGATCTATCGCGCTGAGGGCTTCCACGAGGAAGCGTGGCAGGAGGTCGAGGCCCACTACACCGGAATGACGGACTGGGCCCGCCGGCAGGGGACCGAGATCGCCTTCCTGCACATTCCTCTGCGCGGGCCTTGGGACGCGCGTCACCGCT
>JBDLIK010000974.1:0-1505 GCA_039714895.1 Myxococcota bacterium
TCGACTCGACCGCGAACGCGGGAGTGTCATGATCGGTGCCGATGTTGACCCAGCCGATGTTGCGAGCAACGTCGTAGACCCCGTACGGGATCACCTTGCCGAGGTCCTTGTCGATGAAGTCGTGGACACGAACCGGGACAGGTTCCCCCTTCGGTTGCCACTCCCGCCCAGCGTTCTTGAAGTCGCCGACGAGCTCTTTCTTCTTGGTGTCCACGGAGATCACCGGAGCACCGCGCGCTTGGAATTCGTCGACCCGCCCGTAGATGAACTCGAACCGAGGTGGATTCGATCCTGATCAAGCAACGACCATGACTTCGTGGCGATGGGCGGCTGCATAGGCGGTCCAGACCGAGTGCCAGCGATTCGAGGTGACCAGAGCCCGCAGTGCGAGCGTTCCTCGCAAGCCGGGCACCTCCCAGGATTGTGCGGGACGCTTGACTCGGCGTTGCATCGTCCAGCACGTGCTCTCGGTCGCGCCGCTTCCAATCGGCAGCTTGGCCGTGTACGACGACGCGTAGCGCATCATCGGCTTGCGATCGCGTATGTAGCTCATCGCCGCCGCGACCGCCTTGCGAGCGGTCGTGTCTCGCCCCGGCAGTCGCTTCGCTCGCTCCCGCAGGCCTCGCCAGATCCGGTCGATCGCCCCATCGTCGCGCAGGAGCTCGCCGCGATACCAGCTCTTCATGTTGAAGGGGTCGCCCTCTGGCTCGCAGGCGTCCACGACGACGTCGAGGTAGTTGCTCGTCAAGTGCTCGAAATCGATCAAGATTCGAACCTTCGTGTCGCTCGGCAGCACCCGGGCCAACGCCTCGGGCAGCGCACGCAGCTCGGGCGCGGCGTCTTGGACCACGTGGACCGGGACCTGGGGGTAGCTGCGGAGCAGCCACGCCACGTCCGCGGCCACCCGCTCGGCGAGCTTTTGCGGGTCCTCCCCAGCGTCAGCAGCGTATCGCCAGGTGTGCAGCTCCTTGCCCTCCGCGTCGTGGATCGAGACGCTGCCCACCCACGCCTTTCGCCAGTGGTGCTCCATGGGTGGCGGCGGCTTGCGTACGTATTCCTCGAGCCGCCGCTTGCGTCGCGTCGCCTCGGCGACGTCGTCGCCCTCGACCTCCTCGGCCATGCGCACCGAGAAGCGATCGAGCCCGCAGCTGATCGACACCACACCCGGTGGGAGCGTCTCCACGGCCCTGCTCGCGGCCTCGAGCGCGTCGATGTCCTCGACAATGTCGGCGGACATCAACTTCACGCGCTTTTCGAGCAACGAACGGCTCGGCGGCCGCATCCCGACCACCCGCAGGATGTTCTCGAGCTCGCGGCTGTTCGCGTCCGCGCCCAGCTCGCCAGCGATGCGAGCGAAGTCGGGGGTCAAGCGTCGGGCGATCATTCCCACGCGCAGCTCCAGCGGCTTGATCGTCGGCCCGTTGCGCACACCAAGCTCGCGGTAGAGCGCCTCCTCGATCGTGTGCGGCCCCCAGCGCCCGTGGTAGGTCGCCGACGAGGGCTGC
>JBDLIK010000975.1:0-1503 GCA_039714895.1 Myxococcota bacterium
TTGGCCTTCGCGTGACGAGCTCGGGTCAATAGGTGTGTAAAAGTTCAGGCGGCGGCCTCCCGCTGATGGGGCAGGACGGGCTGTCCGTCCTGGAACTTCCTGCCTTCGTACACGTCTGCCAGCAAGTGGGGGGCGTTCAGCCTGCGGAACCGACGCTCGGCCACCGTGAGGAGCTTCCAGATGAGGGCCGTGGCGCTGTCGACCCGCTGGAACCGTTTGGCCGCCGTAGTCCTGAGCCGCACGGCCGCGAACGGGCTCTCTACCACGTTGGTCGTGCGCAGATGCTTCCAGTGCGCCTCGGGGAAGTCGTAGAACGCCCCCATCCGCTCCCAATCCTCCTCGAGCACGGCCACCGCCTTCGGGTACCAGGCGCCGTAGCGCTTTCGGAACGCCTGCCGGGCCGCGAGCGCCTTGGCCCGGGTCGGGGCATAGGCCACAGCCCTGAGCAGTTCCTTCGCCTCGGCCTGCTCCCGTTTCGGCAGCCGGTCCAGCACGTTGAGGATCTTGTGGTTCCAGCACCGCTGCTCGGCCGCCTCGGGCCACACCTGGCGGGCCGCGGCCCAGATCGCCGGGTTGCCGTCCGCCATCAGGAGCCGAGGCGCGCCGATCCCTCGGGCCTTCAGATCCCGAAACACCGCCGTCCAGGACTCCGTGGACTCCCGGTAGCCCGACGTCACGGCCAGCACCTCTTTCGTCCCGTCCCGCAGGGCTCCGATGACCACCAGCAGGGCGGCCTTGTCCCGCTCCAGCCCCGCCTTCACGTAGATCCCGTCCGCCCACGCGTAGACGACCTCGCGGCCCTGAAGAGGACGCTCACCCCAGGCCGCGTACTCGGCCCTCCACCCCTGCCTCAACCGCCGGATCGAGGCCTTCGACAGCGGCGCCCCCTCGCCCAGCAGACCCCTCAGCGCCAACTCGAAGTCCCCTTCGGCCAGTCCGTGCAGGTACAGCTCGGGAATCAGCGCTCCCACCTCCTTCGTCCGCCTCGCGAACAGCGGCAGCACCCGGCTCTGGAACCGCGCCTCCAGGCCCCGGAGGCGGGGACGCCGTACCGTGATCGTCCCCGAGCTCATCGCCAGACGCCGCGGCTTGCCGTATCCGTTGCGGTAGCCGGCCGGTCCGTCGACCGCCGCCCGGCGCTCCGACTTGCGCCGGCCCAGAAGCTCCGTGACCTCCTCCTCCAGGATCGACTGAATCAACTCCTGGGCCTTCTCTCGTACGAACCCTTCCAGCGCCTCCCAGGTGGGCGTGGTGGACGTCGTACCGGGTCTCGCGATATTCTTTTCCATGAGGCGACGTTCCTTTCCCCCGGGCTCCAACCCGGGATCCGCTGGTTAATCCTCAGCGGAAAGGTACGTCGCCTCGCTTTTTACACACCCTTTGATCCTACCTCTCGACGGGCGCTGACCTGCGCAACCGGCTTACCGGGATACGAACACCGGCACCGGGACACGCTCCAGGATCTCCGCCGTGTGCGACCCGAACAGGAAGTCGCGCAGGCGT
>JBDLIK010000976.1:0-1501 GCA_039714895.1 Myxococcota bacterium
TGCGGCTTCAGGAGCAGGAACAGGGCGTCCAGCTGATCCTCGCCGAGACCGCCATGACCCCGGACCTGAAGACGAGCCTGGAGGGCGTGAAGAGCCCTCTGGTGGAGCGGGTCGAGGCGGTGCAGGTGGGCGAGGATCTCCTGCTGCGCGTGCAGCTGGCCGAGGCGGCCCGGGATGGGGCGGTGGATCTTCGCTCTCGCAGAGCCCACGATCCCATTCGCGACCTCCACGCCTACTCCCTGGATCTCGTGCCTGCCGACGGAGGCGTGGCGGCCGTCGAGAAGGCTCGCGCCGCCCTCGCAAGGATCTCGTCCAGCGATGTGAATGGATGTGCACGTCGCTTCGACGAGACCCTGCGCGGCGAGCTCGACGGGGAATCGCTTGCCCGAGCGCTGTCGCCGCGGGGCGCGTTCACGGATCCGTACCTGCGGGCCGCCATGAAGCGGCTTGGCGAGGTTTCCGGGGGGAAGGTGGTCCTGCTCGACGGGAGCGAGCTTCGCACCTCGGTGCCGCTCGAGCTCGCCGCCGCCACCAGCCAGGCCGCCCAGGTGAAGGGCTATCTGGCCGTGCTCCGCAGCTTTGCGCAGGAGCTGGAGCCAGGACAGCCGGACCCGGTGCTGCGCAGCCTGGTGGCGCCGGAGATCGATCCGGCGCGCTTCGAGGAGGTCCTCGCCGAGGCCCGCGCTTCCGAGCGGCGCTGTTCGGGGTGAGGGCGAAGCCCTCACCCCTCGTCGGTTGCCTTCGCGGAGGAGGAGTCGGTCACCGGGGTGGCCGCGCGGAGGTGGAGTCGATCACCGGGAGTTTTCGGGCCGCTATACTGGGGGCTCCCCGGTCCCGGGGAGTGATCCGACTTGGAATCCTGGGCGACGTCTTCCGTACTGCCGTCTCGTCGACGGCGCCGGCCAAGCCAGGGTCCTCGCGAGCGGCTCGAGGAGCTGGGCGCCGGCGCGCTCTCCGACTCCGAGATCCTGGCATTGCTGCTTCGCACGGGCGCTCGCGAGAGCGATGGCGTCACGGCCGCCGAGGGGCTCCTCGAGCAGCTGGGCGGGCTGCAGGGTCTGGTGCGCGCCGGAGGGGGCCAGCTGCGCGGACCCGGCATCGGCAGGGCCCGGTCGGCCAGCCTCGAGGCGGCCCTCGAGCTCTCCCGGCGGCTGGCAACGCGCCGCCTGCGACGTGGGGATCCGCTGTCCGGTCCCGACGAGGTCTTTCGTCACTTCCATGCCCGTCTGCGCGATCTTGCCCACGAGTGTTTCGCCGTGCTGTTGCTGGACGGGCGGCATCGGTTGGTGAAGGAGGCGTTGATCTCCCAGGGGACTCTGACGGCCAGCCTCGTGCACCCACGGGAGGTGTTCCGGCCGGCCTTGAGGGAGGCGGCCGCCGCCCTCGTCCTCGTCCACAACCATCCAAGCGGCGATCCCACGCCGAGCCGGGAAGATCGCGACGTCACCGCTCGCCTGGCCCGGGCCGGCGAGCTGCTGGGGATCCCAGTGCTCGATCACGT